>NZ_JBIWGC010000014.1:0-197466 GCF_044763335.1 Streptomyces sp. NPDC096105 | reverse complement strand
GGGGGGGGGCGGGGGGGGGGGGGGGGGGGGGTGGGGGGGGGGGGGGGGGGGGGGCTGGGGGGGGGCGGGTGGGGGGGGGGGGGGGGGGGGGCCCCGGGGGGGGGGGGGGGGGGGGGCCCCCGCCACCCCGGTGGGCGTCGCGGGCGGAGTGCCCGGCGGGGGTGTCGGCGCGGCGCCCGGGGGCGGGGCGCCGTCCGCTCCGCCCCCGTCCGGCGACGGCAGCAGAGGCGGGTTCTGCGGGACCCCGGGCAGCCGCTGGTTGAGGATGTCGCTGACGGTGCGCAGCGCGAGCTGCTTGGGTCCCTCCAGCTCGAACTTCTCCGCGCCCTCCCCGCCCAGCAGCTCCTTCACCAGCTCCATCTGCGCCTGGATCATGCGGAGTTGATCCTCGCGCATGCTGTTCATCACCAGGCGCGAGTCCTCCGGGTGCTGCGCCAGGTGCAGCGCCCAGGCCTGCACCCCGCCCTGTGAGAGATGCCACTGGTAGAACTCGATCTTCTTGGCCTCGACCCGCTGCAGCTCCAGCATCTGCTCGCCCTGGAGCATCGCCTGTTCGTGCTGCCAGCGGTGCTGCTGCATGGCCAGTTCCTGCTGCTGGCGGCCGTACTCCAGGGACCGCGCGGCCTGCAGCGCGTCCTGCTGCCGGTGGCGTTCGTCCATGGCGACGTCGACCCGCATGCCCTCCTGGGCCGCGTGGACCTGCTCCTGCGCGGAGTGGCCGATCTGCTGGAGCCGCCGCTGGTGGTCGATGTCCGCCTGGTCCCGGCGCAGCCGCAGCGTCCACGTCACCTGGAGTCCCGCGGGCGCGCCCAGCGGGCCGACGACGGTGACCGCGTTCAGCAGTTCCCGCTCGGCCCGCGCGCTGTCGTCGACGGCGAAGCGCCGGGTCACCGGGCGGGCCGCCTGCTGGAGTTCGCCGATCAGCAGCGCCGGCACGTCCCGGACGCCGCTCGCCACGAACCGCGCCGGGTCCAGCACCTGCCACGAGACGTCCACCTCGGCGGTGAACTCGAAGGCGTCGTTGTCGCTGGGCAGGGTGAGCGTCTCGGTGAACGGGTGGATGCCCATGTCCACCTCGTACACGGCGGTGTAGCGGCGGGCGGCGATCTCGCTGCGGCTGGGCCGGGCGGGCGGCGGATACGCCTCGTAGCCGCCCTTGGGGGTGGAGAAGACCAGGGCGTGGTCGATGCGGACCACGTGCTTCAGGGACAGCTCGAAGCGGGACAGCTGTCTGACGGTGAGCACCGGGTCGATCAGCCGGGTGTGCCGGTCGGCCGGCTGCTGCCACTCGGGCGGACGGTGGAAGGAAGGCATGGGACGGACGTCTTTCGTCGGTGGGGTCGGTGCGTCAGCGGGGCGGCAGCGTGCCGAGCAGCCGGGCGGCGACCCCCGGCGGGGGGTTGCCGTCCTCGCCGGGCATGGTGCGCAGCAGGTGGCTCAGCCGTTGGTGCTCCGTGGGCGTGGTGACGAGCCTCGGCAGCAGCGCTGCGAGCGCCCACTCCACGGCGGTCGAGCGGTCGGCGACGAGGACCCACTCGCGCATCACCGCGAGCGCGCCCCGGGTCTGGAAGGGGTCGCCGAGCGCCTCCCGCCACAGGTGCGCGATGCCGTCGGCGGCCCGGTCCTCGTCGGTGGCGGCGCGGGCGTACCAGTCGAGGACGAGCGGGAAGCCGTACCGTTCGTCGTCCTTGGTGCGGTGGCAGGCGCTCACGAAGCCGCCGAGGACCAGGTCGTGCACGGCGCGGTCGTCGTCGAGGTGGGCGCGCAGGTCGTCGAGGACCTCGGAGGAGGCGGGGGAGAGCAGCAGCAGCTCCACGGCCTCGGCGAGCTCCCCGGCCATCTCCACGTCGAAGTCGTCCGGGTCGCCGAAGCGCTGGTACAGCTCGCGGGCGGCGGCGCGCAGCGCGGCGAGCGCCTGGGCCGGCCGCTCCGGGCCGATCAGCGCGTACGCGCGGACCGCCACCCAGCGCAGCCGGCGGTCCCCGGCGTCCGACCAGGTGTCGAGGATGCGCGGCACGTTGGGGGTGCCGATGTGGTGGGCCAGGGTCAGTGCGTTGACGGCGACGAGCCGGTGCCGGAACCGGTTGGACCGCGCCCACGGCTCGATGACCAGCGCCATCGCGGACGGCAGGTCGGTGCGGGCGAGGACGGCGACGGTGGACGCGGCGCGGGTGCGCACCAGGGGGCGGCCGTCGTCGGCCAGCCGGCGCAGCCACTGGATCAGCGCGGGCCGCGCCGAGGGGTGGCCCGTCCACACCTCGCGCAGCAGCACCAGCGAGGCCCGCTCGTCGTGGAACGCGGCCTTCGTCTGGGTGACCGGGCCCCACTCGGTGTGCTCCTCGCCCTCGGACAGCCGGGCGCGGGCGAGCTGGAGGCGCTTGCCGATGTGGGTGCCGAAGACGGGGATCTCGGCGGTCCGGGACCCGTTCTGGGTCTGCTGGAGGAAGCCGTGGAGCAGGTCGCTGAGTTCGGCGGTGAGCGCGTAGGGGCCGTCGTCGAACGCGGCGAGCGCGATGAGGAACGCCTTGTCCCGCAGGTGGACGGTGGTCTCGTCCTCCTCGAACCACTCGCGGACCTGGTTCTCCAGCGACACCAGGGAGAAGGAGGCGACCTCCTGCTCGGTGGCCTCGCCCGCGGCGTACCGGCCGAGGAGCTGGGCGAAGGCGGCGACCTCGCGCGGCTGGTGGCCGTGGTCGAGGAACTCCTTGACCGCCGGCATCCCCAGCAGGCGCGTCACGGCGTCCTCGCCGGCGCGGACCCGCAGGTGCGCGGCGAGCACGTCCTCGGTCGCGGGCGGCCGCCAGCCGACCGCGGACACGTCGTCCTCCAGGACGGCGGTCGGCCCGACCGTGATCACCGCGTACGCGTCCTGTTCCGCGAGCCGGTCGGCGGCGCCGAGCAGATGGGTCTCGCGCAGGGCGTTGCCGCGGCGGGTCTCCAGGTCGCACAGCACGTAGCCGCGGGCGGCGCCCGTGCCGCCCGTCGTGTCGTCGCGCGGGGTGAAGCGGTCGGCCAGCGACCCCGGGGTGGTCTCGCGGTCGAGGGCGACCACGGGGCCGGCGCCGAGCCGGTGCAGCAGCATCAGGGCGGCCGTGCGGCGGCCGGTGAAGCGGGCGCCGGACAGCACCAGCACCCGGTCGCGGCGCAGCCGCTCGACCAGTTCGCCGAAGGCGCCGTCGGTGGTGACGAAGGTGGCGGCGAGCCGGTCCAGGGTGGCGCGCGGTATCTCGCCGGAGGCGGAGGCGGCCGTGGACAGTCCGGGGAACGTCCAGTGGTGGACCGTCTTGCTGCCCATGACCACGTCGCCGGTGACCCGGCCGCCGGACACGCCGTGCTGGTCGCCGGCGACGAACCCGCCGCCGAACGCGGCGTGCGAGCCGACCTTCATGGTGCGCGGGCTGTGGTCGACCAGGTCGCGGCGGGCCGCCCAGGCCTTCTGCGGCTGGTCGTGCTCCTCCGGCTCCTCGCCGGCGGACTCCTTGGAGGGGAGCTCCTCGGGGGCGCTCCCGTCGGGTGCGGGGGCGTCCCCCGGGCCGCCCCCGGCTCCCGGACCCGCCGGGTCGTGGCCGGTCATGAGCGGTCCCCCTCCGTCTTGCCGCCCATGACCACGTCGCCGGTGACCCGGCCGCCGGACACGCCGTGCTGGTCGCCGGCGACATAGCCGCCGCCGAACGACACCGTGCCGCCGTTGACGTCCAGGACCGGGCCCGGCGCCGGGGCTCCCCGCTGTCCGGCCGGCGCCGGGTGTTCCCGGGCGTCCTCCTCCGTGTCCTCGGGGGCCGGGCCGGCCGGCGCCGGGCGGTCCCCCGATCCGCCCGGCGCCTCCCCCGCCCCCCGCTCACCGTGGTCCTCCCCGGCCGACGGCGCCGGGCCGTGCAGCCACGCCGTCAGCGGGCCGTTCTTGGTGTCCACCGTCACCCGGTGGAAGCCGGCGGCCGGGACGCCCGGATGGTCGTGGCGGACGACGCCCTGGTACACGGAGTCGGACACGCACAGGGCGAAGTCGTCGGCGCGCTCCCGCAGGGCCGCGCGCAGCAGGGGGGCGTCCAGCAGCCGGCAGGCGTGGTTGAGGTCGGAGCCGACCCAGCCGTCGAGCCGGTCGACGGCCACGTAGCCGCCGGCGACGACCCCGCGCAGCCGCATCTGCGCCGACCGCGACGCCATGCGGTTCACGGCCCGCAATTGCACGGGGACCTCGGTGAGCAGGGCCCGCAGCAGGGCGGTGACCGGGGCGTTCGCGTCGATCAGCTCCATCACGGAGTCCCCGCGGTCGGCGCGCGTGCGCAGCGTCTCGTCGATGCCGGCCGCCTCCAGCGCCCGGTCGGTGACGTCGTACAGCATGCGCCGCAGATACGCCTGCTCCACGTCGTCCCGGTCGCTGAACCTCTCGATGTCCAGCAACAGGATCGTGCGGCTCACGGGGTGGGTCATGGTCGCCCTTCGGAGGATGGGGATGGTCGCGCAGGGCAGCAGAGTGGCGTGAGCGGAGGGTGGGGCGTGAGGGCGTATGACCCACAGAAACTGTGACGGCGTACACAGAAGCGGCTTGAAGGGGCGCGGGGAACCGCGCGCCCGGCCCTCACCGGCCGGTGGACGGACCCGGCCCGGCCACCCCCGCCCGCTGAGGGGCGCCGGGGTCAGAGGTCCAGGTCGCCCCGGCGAGCCGTCGTCTCCCCGTCCCGGGATCGCTGGGGCGACGGAATGCCCGGGGCGGTCTGGTCGGTGGTGGCGATGCGGCGGAGGACGTCGGGGCGGCGGATCAGCAGGGTGCGGCGGCCCGTGGACACCGCGTCCTTCTCCCGCAGTTCGCGCAGCAGCCGCTGCACCATCTCGCGGGACGCGCCCACCGACCCCGCCAGCTCCTGCTTGCTGAGCGGCACGGCGAGCTCGACGCCGTCGGGGGTGCGGCGGCCGTGGCTGCGGGCCAGGTCGAGCAGCAGCACCGCGAACCGCTGGCGCACGTTCATCGACGCGAACTCCAGGCGCCGCCGGTCCGCCGCCCGGGTGCGGTCCGCGGTGAGGCCGAGCAGGGCGAAGGACGCGGCCGGCGACCGGCCGAGGAACTCCTTGAACCGCGCGTGCTCCACGGCCACCGCCCGCACCGCCTCCAGCGCGGTCACCGTCGCCGACCGGGGCCGCCCGGTCAGCGCCGCCGACTCGCCGACCACGTCGCCGGGGCCGCGCAGCGCGAGCAGCGCCTCGTAGCCGTTGGCGGCCGCGGCCGTGACCTTCGTCCAGCCCTCGACGAGGAACAGGACGTGGGAGGACGGCTCACGCTGGTGCAGCAGGGTGACGCGGGGGGCGAAGCGCAGCTCGCGGCCGAGTCCGAGCAGCGCGGTGCGCTCCCCGCTCTCCAGACGGGCCAGGAACGGCACCCTGTCCTCCAGGCCACCGTCGTCCGGACCGTACGACGCCGATGTCATCAGGCTGGACCCCCCGTTCGTCTGCGGCGGACGGACCAAAGTACTGAGCGCCCGGCATGTGAAGGGCGTGATCCGGCCAATCCGGCACAGGAGCGCGCACCGCGCGAAAGGAACCACGGGAACCGGCAGGAGGAACCGCAAGAAGTCGGGCGTGTCGAGCTCCGTTCCTTTTGTTTTGACCGGAGTCCGTGAGCTGAGTACGCTCAGACCTTGTGCCTGGGGTGTGCCCTGGCCTTCGTGCGTGCCATCACACCGCACCGGGGGCTGTGAAACGGCCACCGTGATTCAGCGCTTCCCTCTGCCTTGCGGCGGGAGTCCGCCGGATTCGACACACCCGACCGCGTGGGTCGGAGGTGTTCCAGGTTAGCTGTACCCATCGGCACACAGAAACCGGAGAAGTAGTGCCTACGATCCAGCAGCTGGTCCGCAAGGGCCGGCAGGACAAGGTCGAGAAGAACAAGACGCCCGCACTCGAGGGTTCCCCTCAGCGCCGTGGCGTCTGCACGCGTGTGTTCACGACCACCCCGAAGAAGCCGAACTCGGCCCTGCGTAAGGTCGCGCGTGTGCGTCTGACCAGCGGGATCGAGGTCACCGCCTACATTCCGGGTGAGGGACACAACCTGCAGGAGCACTCGATCGTGCTCGTGCGCGGCGGCCGTGTGAAGGACCTGCCGGGTGTTCGCTACAAGATCATCCGCGGCTCGCTCGACACCCAGGGTGTCAAGAACCGCAAGCAGGCTCGCAGCCGTTACGGCGCCAAGAAGGAGAAGTAAGAATGCCTCGTAAGGGCCCCGCCCCGAAGCGCCCGGTCATCATCGACCCGGTCTACGGTTCTCCTCTGGTGACCTCCCTGATCAACAAGGTGCTGCTGAACGGCAAGCGCTCCACCGCCGAGCGCATCGTCTACGGTGCCATGGAGGGCCTGCGCGAGAAGACCGGCAACGACCCGGTCATCACGCTGAAGCGCGCTCTCGAGAACATCAAGCCGACCCTCGAGGTCAAGTCCCGCCGTGTCGGTGGCGCCACCTACCAGGTCCCGGTCGAGGTCAAGCCCGGCCGTGCCAACACGCTGGCGCTGCGCTGGCTGGTCGGTTACTCCCGCGCCCGTCGCGAGAAGACCATGACCGAGCGTCTGCTCAACGAGCTCCTCGACGCCAGCAACGGCCTCGGCGCCGCTGTGAAGAAGCGCGAGGACACGCACAAGATGGCCGAGTCCAACAAGGCCTTCGCGCACTACCGCTGGTAGTCGCAGACCCCATCGAGACCGAGAGAAGACTGAAGCCTTATGGCTACCACTTCGCTTGACCTGGCCAGGGTCCGCAACATCGGGATCATGGCCCACATCGACGCGGGCAAGACGACGACCACCGAGCGGATCCTGTTCTACACCGGCGTCTCCTACAAGATCGGTGAGGTCCACGAGGGCGCTGCCACCATGGACTGGATGGAGCAGGAGCAGGAGCGTGGCATCACGATCACCTCTGCTGCCACCACCTGTCACTGGCCGCTGGAAGACGTCGACCACACCATCAACATCATCGACACGCCGGGCCACGTCGACTTCACCGTCGAGGTGGAGCGTTCCCTGCGCGTGCTCGACGGTGCCGTGACGGTGTTCGACGGCGTCGCCGGCGTCGAGCCCCAGTCCGAGACGGTGTGGCGTCAGGCGGACCGCTACGGCGTTCCGCGCATCTGCTTCGTCAACAAGCTCGACCGCACCGGTGCGGACTTCCTCCGCTGCGTCGGCATGATCTCCGACCGTCTGGGCGCGCAGCCGCTGGTCATGCAGCTGCCGATCGGCGCTGAGGCCGACTTCAAGGGCGTCGTCGACCTCGTGAAGATGAAGGCCCTGGTCTGGTCCGCCGAGGCGACCAAGGGCGAGATGTACGACACCGTCGACATCCCCGAGGACCTCGCCGAGCTCGCCGAGGAGTACCGCGGCAAGCTGCTCGAGGCCGTCGCGGAGAACGACGAGGAGCTGATGGAGCTGTACCTCGAGGGCACCGAGCCCTCCGAGGAGCAGCTGTACGCGGCGGTCCGCCGCATCACCATCGCCTCCGGCAAGGGCGACGGCACCACCGTCACCCCCGTGTTCTGCGGCACCGCGTTCAAGAACAAGGGCGTGCAGCCCCTGCTCGACTCCGTCGTGCGCTACCTGCCCTCCCCGCTGGACGTCGAGGCCATCGAGGGCCACGACCCCAAGGACGCGGAGAAGGCCGTCTCGCGCAAGCCGTCGGACGAGGAGCCCCTCGCCGCGCTCGCGTTCAAGATCATGAGCGACCCGCACCTCGGCAAGCTCACCTTCGTCCGCGTGTACTCCGGCCGCATGGACTCCGGCACCCAGGTGCTGAACTCCGTGAAGGGCAAGAAGGAGCGCATCGGCAAGATCTACCGCATGCACGCCAACAAGCGTGAGGAGATCGAGTCGGTGGGCGCCGGCGACATCGTCGCGGTCATGGGCCTGAAGCAGACCACCACCGGTGAGACGCTGTCCGACGACAAGAACCCGGTCATCCTGGAGTCCATGGACTTCCCGGCGCCGGTCATCCAGGTCGCCATCGAGCCCAAGTCGAAGGGCGACCAGGAGAAGCTCGGCGTCGCGATCCAGCGGCTCGCCGAGGAGGACCCGTCGTTCCAGGTCCACTCGGACGAGGAGACCGGCCAGACCATCATCGGCGGTATGGGCGAGCTGCACCTCGAGGTGCTGGTCGACCGCATGCGCCGTGAGTTCAAGGTCGAGGCCAATGTCGGCAAGCCTCAGGTCGCGTACCGTGAGACGATCCGCAAGTCGGTCGAGAAGGTCGAGTACACCCACAAGAAGCAGACGGGTGGTACCGGCCAGTTCGCTCGCGTGATCATCGCGATCGAGCCGATCGAGGGCGGCGACGCCTCCTACGAGTTCGTCAACAAGGTGACCGGTGGCCGTGTGCCGAAGGAGTACATCCCTTCGGTGGACGCCGGTGCGCAGGAGGCCATGCAGTTCGGCATCCTCGCCGGCTACGAGATGACCGGTGTCCGCGTGACGCTGCTCGACGGCGCCTACCACGAGGTCGACTCGTCCGAGCTCGCGTTCAAGATCGCCGGCTCGCAGGCCTTCAAGGAGGCCGCGCGCAAGGCTTCGCCCGTGCTCCTGGAGCCGATGATGGCCGTCGAGGTCACCACGCCCGAGGACTACATGGGTGACGTCATCGGCGACATCAACTCCCGCCGTGGCCAGATCCAGGCCATGGAGGAGCGGGCCGGTGCCCGCGTCGTGAAGGGCCTCGTGCCCCTCTCGGAGATGTTCGGCTACGTCGGCGACCTGCGCAGCAAGACGTCCGGCCGTGCCAGCTACTCCATGCAGTTCGACTCCTACGCCGAGGTTCCGCGGAACGTCGCCGAGGAGATCATCGCGAAGGCCAAGGGCGAGTAAGGGGCTCCGTTTAACGGACTCCGTACCGACGCTTTAGGCTTGACCCCGGAGCCTGCAAGCGGGCATTCCGCCGCCACCCTGGCGGAATGCCCCGGGCCCGGGTTTCCCAGCAAAGATCACCTGGCGCCGATGAAGTAAGGCGTACAGAACCACTCCACAGGAGGACCCCAGTGGCGAAGGCGAAGTTCGAGCGGACTAAGCCGCACGTCAACATCGGCACCATCGGTCACATCGACCACGGTAAGACGACCCTCACGGCCGCCATTACCAAGGTGCTGCACGACGCGTACCCGGACCTGAACGAGGCCTCGGCCTTCGACCAGATCGACAAGGCTCCCGAAGAGCGCCAGCGCGGTATCACGATCTCGATCTCGCACGTCGAGTACCAGACCGAGTCGCGTCACTACGCCCACGTCGACTGCCCCGGTCACGCGGACTACATCAAGAACATGATCACGGGTGCGGCGCAGATGGACGGCGCCATCCTCGTGGTCGCCGCCACGGACGGCCCGATGCCGCAGACCAAGGAGCACGTGCTCCTGGCCCGCCAGGTCGGCGTCCCCTACATCGTCGTCGCCCTGAACAAGGCCGACATGGTGGACGACGAGGAGATCCTGGAGCTCGTCGAGCTCGAGGTGCGCGAGCTCCTCTCCGAGTACGAGTTCCCGGGCGACGACGTTCCGGTCGTCAAGGTCTCCGCTCTGAAGGCCCTCGAGGGCGACGAGGAGTGGGGCAAGTCCGTCCTCGAGCTGATGAAGGCCGTGGACGAGTCCATCCCGGAGCCCGAGCGTGACGTCGACAAGCCGTTCCTGATGCCGATCGAGGACGTCTTCACCATCACCGGTCGCGGTACGGTCGTCACCGGCCGCATCGAGCGTGGTGTCCTCAAGGTCAACGAGACCGTCGACATCATCGGCATCAAGACCGAGAAGACCACCACCACGGTCACCGGCATCGAGATGTTCCGCAAGCTGCTCGACGAGGGCCAGGCCGGTGAGAACGTCGGTCTGCTGCTCCGCGGCATCAAGCGCGAGGACGTCGAGCGCGGCCAGGTCATCATCAAGCCGGGCTCGGTCACCCCGCACACCGAGTTCGAGGCCCAGGCCTACATCCTGTCGAAGGACGAGGGTGGCCGTCACACCCCGTTCTTCAACAACTACCGCCCGCAGTTCTACTTCCGTACGACGGACGTGACCGGCGTCGTGACCCTCCCCGAGGGCACCGAGATGGTCATGCCGGGTGACAACACCGAGATGAAGGTGGAGCTCATCCAGCCCGTCGCCATGGAAGAGGGCCTGAAGTTCGCCATCCGTGAGGGTGGCCGGACCGTGGGCGCCGGCCAGGTCACCAAGATCGTCAAGTGACGATCTGACCTGGTAGCTCCTGCCGCGAGCACCTGGAGGGGCCCGCACGACCTCGGTCGTGCGGGCCCTTTCGTCGTGCGGGCGGCATCCTCCGGGAGGGCGAAGGCCGCGGACCCGTGCGGTGGACGCCGAGCCGCCCGCTTCATTCAAGGCGCGGGGCGGACGATGTCGGTGTCCGGCCGTAGCCTGCGGGCGTGAGTACAGCACTGATCCAGTCCTATGCCTATGCGGCCGCTTCCGCGCTGCGGGAATCCGCCTTAGGCCGCAGCCTCGCCCTGGAAACCTCGGGCGGCGCCACACCCGGCGGTGAGCAGGACCGCCCCCGCTTCTTCGACGGCTTCCTGACCGCCCCGGCGGCCGCGGCCGCGGCGCTGCTCGCGGTCGCGGACGTCGCGGCCACCCGCTACCACCACCCCGGCTCCGCCGCCTCGCTCGACCCGGTGGTCACCGCCAACGGCGACCGGTTACGGATGGAGTCCTTCTCCGGCTGCTGCGGCGTCTACGCGCGCCTCGACATCCTCGCCCCCGGCCTCGACGGGGACGACGTCGGACACGGCACCACCAACGTCGACGTCAACGTCCCGCTGCGTCAGGCGCTCGCCAAACTCGGCGGCCTCGACCCGCTCCACCTGAGGGTGGGCCCCGAAGGAGTGGAGGCGACCACCTTCGAGGGCCGTTTCGTGGAGAAGAAGGTCCCCCTCCCGCAGCGCTGGCTGCGCGGCTTCGCCGAGGCCCAGGTCCTCGCGGCCGGCTTCGCGCCGCGCGCCGAGGTGCCGCCCGCACAGGCGGCCGCCGTCCTGCGCTCCCTGCCACGCCTCACCCGCGGCTCCGGTGCCCGCACCACGCGCTGGGTGGTGCCCGCCGGGCGCACCCTGCGGCCGGTGAGCAGGCCGGTGCCCGGCGCGGTGTGCCTGCCCGGTGCCGAGCGTCTGACCGGCCTGACACCCGTGCTGCGGCACGCGACCGGCGTGCGGCTCCACGCCCCCGACAGCGCCGCGGGCGCGGCCGCGGCCGTCGCCTGGGAGGTCGGGCTGCCCGGCATGCGGCTGACGCTGCTGCTCTCGCCGAGCGCCTCGCGCGGCTTCTCCGGCGAGGGCGGCGTCCTCGACGACCTCGCCACCGGGCCCGCGGCGCGCGACGCCGAGCGGGTGGCGGAACTCCTCGCCTGGGAGCCGACGCTGGACATCGCCGTACTGGCCGCCCAGGCCGGCCTCGCGCCCGAACGGGTCCGCGCGGCGCTCACGGTGCTCGGGACCTCGGGGCAGATCGGCTACGACCTCGCCGAACAGGCGTACTTCCACCGCCACCTGCCCTGGGCGGCCGGTGACGCGGAGGCCCGCAATCCCCGGCTGCGCGGGGCGCGGGCCCTGGTCGCGGAAGGCGCCGTGCGGCTCGACGGAGCGCTCGCGTGGGTCGGTAAGGACGCCCACGCCCACATGGTCCGCGTGGACGACGCGGGGCGGGCGAGCTGCACCTGCCTGTGGTGGGCGAGGTACCAGGGCGGGCGCGGACCGTGCAAGCACGTGCTCGCGGCGGGCATGGTGCGCGACGCCGATGCGAGCGGGGCAGCCGCAGCCACCACGGAGGCCACAGCCACCACCGCGACGACGACGGAGACCACAGCATGAGCGGGGACAGCATGACGAGCCTGGTCCGCCTCGCGGAAGCGGGCGATGTCGAGGGAGTGCTCAAGGCGCTCGCGGCCCTGACCCCGCAGGAGCGCGCGGCACAGGCCGGCGCCCTGGAGGAGCGGCGCGCGAGGATACGAGCCGACTGGGGCGCCTGCTCGGACGAGATGAGGAACGCGCAGATCGCCGCCGAACTCGGCTGCCTGACCGACCCCGCGGCCGCGGCCGACTGCCTCCTGCAGGGCGCCAACGTCTGGGCGTTGTCGACCCGCAGCATCCCGTGGCTCCTCGACGTCGTGAACCTCCGGCCCGTCGCGTGGCGGGCCGAGCTGGTCACGCGGCTCGCCGAGCGGCTGAGACCCGAGGAGACCGTGAGGTTCGACTTCCTCGAGCATCTCCTGTACGACGCGGGCTGCCCCGTCCCGGCCACCGACGGCTTCATCGCGAGCTGGCTGTCGTGGCGCCGCCGGAGCACCGCGCCTCCCCTGCGTCTGCGCGACGGGTTCCTGCCCGGCGACAGCTTCCTGGAGCGGCTGCGCGCGGACGCGCTGACCCCGGTGCTCCTCCCCCTGGCCCTGGACCGGCCGGCGGTCCCCCTCGGCCTCGTGGAGGTGTTCCACTCCGTCCTGAAGCGGCACGGCCTGCGGCATGTGCTGGAGAACACCAACGTCGGCGTGTTCATCCTCCTCTCCACCGAGGACGAGGGCCTGGTCGACCGTGCGGCGCTGATCCGGCGCTTCTTCGCCGCCCACCTGGCCGCCGACCGGGTGTGGTGGCCCGACGCCGCCGTCGCGCTGACGTCACTCGCCCTCACCCCCGAGGAACACGCCTCGGTGTCCCGCGAACGCCTCCTGCTCGCCGAGCCCATGATCGCGTCCCTGCTCCAGGACAGCACGCATCCCCTCACCTTCCTGCAGGCCCTCGCCCTCACCCCGGCCGAGAACGCGCCCCTGCTCCGTGACCACGTCGCGATGCTCGACCTGTCCTCCCAGGTGGCCGCCTACGGTCAGGAGGTCCTCACCGGCCTCGACGAGGCGGGACTCCTCGAGGACGACGTCCTCACCGAGGTCTGCGAGCGCGTCCTGCTCCGCCCGGAGAAGAAACTGGTGCGCGCCCAGCTCGCCTGGCTGGACCGGGCGGCCAAGCGGGACGCCACACGCGCCGGCAGGGTCGTGGCCGGGGCTGCGCTCGCCTTCCAGCACTCCGACGTGGGTCTTCAGGAACGCGCTCTCAAGCTGGTGGCCCGCCATCTGCCCGCGGTGGCGGACGAGCAGGTGCTGTCCGGCCTGCGCGAGGCCGCCGTCTTCCTCACCCCGGCTCTGACCGCGCGCGCCGGCGAGCTGTTCGGCCCGCCGGGACAGGACACCGGCGGACCGTCCGCCGGGCCGTCCGCCGGGCCGTCCGACGAGGTGCCGCCCGACTTCCTGCCGGAGGCGCCCGAGCCGGAACCGGTTCACCCGATCGCCTCGGCCGCCGAGGTCGCCCCCGAGGTCGCGGTGCTGCTCGCCGACAGCGAGAACGTCGTGGCCTTCGAACGCGCCCTCGACGGCCTCGTCCGCCACGCGCGCCTCGACCGCGGCACCCTCTCCAAGGCGCTCGGACCGGTCATGCGCAACCGGCCGGGGTTCGACTGCTGGTGCTGCGGCGCGGACCCGACACAGCTCGACCTGTACGACGTCGCGACCGCGGTGCGCGGCGACGAGCCGAGGGACTGGCACATCCACCGGCGCCGCGAGCTGCTCGAGGCCCGCCGCGCCGACAGGAGGACCAGCGAACCGGGCGCCCTGCTCGGGGCGCGGCTCACCGAGGCCATCGAACTGATCGAGTCCGGCGCTCAGCCCTACCTGCTGGCCCTGCCGACCCGCGCCGACGGGGCGGTGGACGCCGCCGCCCTGGTGGAGCGGATCGCCGAGTTCGAGAGCCTGGGCGTCACCCCCGCGCCCATCGACCTGGCCCAGGCCCTGCTGCGGGTCACCCTCACGGACGACGCGCGCGTGCGGGAGGCGGCGGGCGCACTCCGCTCGGACGCGGGCCGGAGCCTGACGCGGTGGCTGCACCGGGGCGGCGCGCCCCACTGGGACACGACGCCCGACAGGTGGCCGGCCGGAGACCCGACCGGCGCGGCACCCGGCCGGTGGGCCCCCGCGACCCCCCGCACGGGGCACGACCTGCCGCTCCCGCCGGTCGCCGCGGCCCTCCTGGGCCCCTACGGCTGGAACCACCCCCGCCCCGGTGTGTTCATGCTCGCGCAACTGCCGCACCACCGTGACGAGGTGGCCGCATGCTTCGGGGAGAGGACCAACCGCCTGCTGCTCCCGCGGCTGATGGAAGCGAACGGCACCGCGGGCTACGCGACGCACTGGCAGATCACACGGCGGCTCGGCGACCCGAAGGAGGCGGACGCGGCGGTGGACGCCCTGCTGGTCCTCGCCGCACAGGGGCAGTTGGACGCCAGGCTGCTCGCCGGACAGTGGCAGGCACTGACCCGGTACGGGGCGAGCAAGCCCTCCCGGGTCACCGCCGCACTGCGCGCGGCGGCCGAGACCGGCGCCTGGGCGACCGTCTGGTCGGTGCTCGAAGCCGCCCTGCCCGCCCTGCTGCGCGGCACACCGGTCAACGGAGCGGGAGCGCTCCTGGCGCTGGCCGTCGAGTGCGCCGCCCGCTCCGGGGCCAGGGGCTCCGTCCCCGAGGTCGACGAGCTGGCCTCGCGCAAGGGCTCGAGCCAGACCGTGAAGAACGCCAGGCTCCTGCGCGACGTCCTGCGGGGCTGAGACGGCCGGGGGCCGCGCCTGCCGCACCGACTGACGCCCGCGGGGCCGCCGGCGTCAGCCGGTGCGGCGCAGACCGTCGACGAGGAGGGCGGCGAGGCGGCGTGCGTCGTAGTCGGGGTCGGTCTCCGCGCCGATGCAGAGGTTGCCGACCCCGCGCATGAGGGTCAGGGCGGCGATGTCCTCGCGGATCTCCCCGGCCGTCCGCGCGGCGTCGAGCAGCCGGGTGCAGACGGGGACGAGCCGGTCGAGGAAGTACGCGTGCAGGCCCTCGAATCCGGACTGGTCGGAGCGCAGGACGGCGGCCAGGCCGTGCTTGGTGACCAGGAAGTCGACGAACAGGTCGATCCACTGCCGCAGGGCGTCGTGCGGGGTCGGGGCGGAGTTCAGCAGGGCCGGGCCGGCCTCGGCGCACGCCTCGACCTGGTGCCGGTAGACGGCGATGATCAGGTCCGCCCGGGTGGGGAAGTGCCGGTAGAGGGTGCCCAGGCCGACCCCGGCCCGGGAGGCGATGTCGCGCACCGGGGCGTCCACGCCGGACGTGACGAAGACCGCGGCGGCCGCCTCCAGCAGCGTCTCCTTGTTGCGCCGCGCGTCCTTGCGCCGCGACGCGGTGTCGCCCGCGTCGCCGTCCTTCTGGTTCACCGTGTCCGTTCCTCCGCCTCGCGCATGCCTCCGCATGGTCTCACGCACGCCTGAAGGTGCTTCCGCATGGCCGGGTTCCCCTTCCCGCCTAGCTAAACGGAACGTTGTTCCGTATCGTTGGAGGTGTACCGGAACGCTGTTCCGTTTCCCCTTCGCCCTGAGGAGAGACCGTCATGCAGTACCGCACCCTCGGCCGCACCGGCGTCCAGATCGGCACCCTCGCGCTCGGCGCGATGAACTTCGGCGCCATCGGGCGCACCACGCAGGAGGAGGCCACCGCCATCGTCGACGCCGCCCTGGAGGCCGGCGTCAACCTCATCGACACCGCCGACATGTACGGCGCCGGCGAGTCGGAGGAGATCGTCGGCAAGGCCATCGCCGGCCGCCGTGACGACATCGTGCTGGCCACGAAGGCGACCATGCCGATGGGGGAGGAGCGCAACCACCGCGGCAGCTCACGCCGCTGGATCCACACCGCCCTGGACGACAGCCTGCGCCGCCTCGGCGTCGACCACGTGGACCTCTACCAGATGCACCGCTGGGACCCGGCGACCAGCGACGAGGAGACCTTGTCCGCCCTCACCGACCTGCAGCGCGCGGGCAAGATCCGTTACGTCGGCTCCTCGACCTTCCCCGCGTACCGCATCGTGCAGGCGCAGTGGGCCGCCCGTGAGCACCGGCTGAGCCGCTACGTGACCGAGCAGCCCAGCTACTCGGTCCTGCAGCGCGGCATCGAGGCCCACGTCCTGCCCGTCACGGAGGAGTACGGCATGGGCGTGCTGGCGTGGAGCCCGCTCGCCTCGGGCTGGCTGTCGGGCGCGGTGCGCAAGGGCCGGGACGTCGCCACCCACCGCTCGGCGACCCTGCCGGAGCGCTTCGACCCCTCGCTCCCCTGCAACCAGGCGCGGTACGACGCCGTCGAGCGGCTGGCCGAGGTCGCCGACGAGGCCGGGCTCACCCTGATCCAGCTGGCGCTCGGATTCGTCAACGCGCACCCCGCCGTGACGGCCGCGCTCATCGGCCCCCGCACGGTGGAGCACCTCCGGTCGCAGCTCGCCGCCGCGGACACCGTGCTGTCGGCCGACGTCCTCGACGCGATCGACGAGATCGTCGCCCCCGGGACCGACCTGGCGCCGGGCGAGAAGTTCGACACCCCGCCCGCGCTCCTCGACGCGTCCCTGCGCCGTCGCTGACCACCCCCCCGTCCGACCCGGAAGGAGGACGCCGGCCCATGTCCCGCACCCCCCGGCCCGCCCGGCCCGCCCGGCCCGCCCGGCCCGCCTTCGGCATCATGACCCCGCCCTCTCAGGCCGGCTACGACGACCTCGTCCGCGTCTGGCGCGAGGCGGACGGGGTGCCCGAGATCGAGCACGCCTGGCTGTTCGACCACCTCATGCCCGTCTTCGGCGGCCCCGGCGGGCCGGCGTTCGAGGGCTGGACGCTGCTGGCGGCCCTCGCGGCGCAGACGCGGCGGATGCGGCTGGGCGTGATGGTCACCAGCAACCGGTTCCGGCCGCCCGCCGTGCTCGCGAAGATCGCGAAGATCGCGAAGATCGCGAAGATCGCGAAGATCGCGAAGATCGCGAAGATCGCGACGACCGTCGACATCGTCTCGGGCGGCCGGCTCGACTTCGGCGTAGGCGTAGGCTCGCGCCCGCGTCCGCCCGAGGCGTGGCGCGAGTATCCGGCGCACGGGCTGCCGTTCCAGGAGCCGGCGCGGGCGGTGGCGAGCCTCGCCGAGGCCTGCACGCTGATCGAGCGGATGTGGACGGAGGAGCAGCCCTTCGGCTTCCACGGCGAACACCACCGGCTGACGGGGGCAACCCGAAGCCGGTGCAGCGCCCGCACCCGCCCGTCCTCGTCGGCGGCCGGTCCTCCGCGACGCTGCGCGTGGCCGCCGAGCACGCCGACCTGTGGGACGTCCCGGGCGGAGACCTCGGCGACGTGCTGCGCCGCAGCGCCCTGCTCGACCGGTACTGCGCCGACATCGGCCGCGACCCCGCGTCGCTCGTCCGGCCCCTCCACCTCCCCGTCGACACCGGCCGGCCCGGCGCCGTACGGGAGGCGGTGGGGGAGGCGCTGGGCGCGGGGTTCACGCACATCGTGCTCGGACTGCCGGCGCCGTTCCCCGAGGGCGTCGCCCGGTGGGTCGCGGAGGAGGTGATCCGTCCGCCGGTGCGGTGACGCGCCCGAAGACCCGGTCCGTGCACGGGTATTGACGCGCCGCTCGGCCGGATCGTACCGTCCGGCCATCCCTAATGTTTCGGATGCAACTTCGAAACATTCGAGAATCACGACGGGAATGAGAGCCCCCGCATGAGACCGTTCCGTTTCGCCACCGTGGCCCTCGCCACCGCAGCACTGGCCCTGCCGCTCCTGGGCGGTTCGGCGTCCGCCGCCCCGTCGGCCGGCCCCAAGCCGCCGCCGCACTCCCACACCTCGTCCGACCGGCTGCGCGCGGCCGCCCCCGAAGGTTTCGTGATCGGCACCGCCGTGGCGGGCGGCGGCCACCACCTGGAGCAGGACTACCCGGACCCCTTCACGCACGACAGGGAGTACCGGAAGATCCTGGGGCGGGAGTTCAGCTCGGTCTCCCCCGAGAACCAGATGAAGTGGGACCACATCCACCCCGAGCGCGACCGCTACGACTTCGAGCAGGCGGACGAGATCGTCGAGTTCGCCCGCAAGAACCGCCAAGTGGTGCGCGGACACACGCTGTTGTGGCACAGCCAGAACCCCGCCTGGCTGGAGGAGGGCGACTTCACCAAGGCGGAGCTGCGGGGCATCCTGCGCGAGCACATCACCACGGTGGTCGGCCGGTACAAGGGCAGGATCCAGCAGTGGGACGTGGCGAACGAGATCTTCGACGACCAGGGCGGCCTGCGCACCCAGGACAACATCTGGATCCGTGAACTCGGCCCGGGCATCGTCGCGGACGCGTTCCGCTGGGCCCACAAGGCCGACCCCGGGGCGAAGCTGTTCTTCAACGACTACAACGTCGAGAGCGTCAACGCGAAGAGCGACGCCTACTACGCCCTGGTGAAGGACCTGCTCGAGCAGCGCGTGCCGGTGCACGGCTTCTCCGTGCAGGGCCACCTGAGCACGCGGTACGGCTTCCCCGGCGACCTCGCCGACAACCTGCGCCGCTTCGACGCCCTCGGCCTGGAGACCGCGGTCACCGAGCTGGACGTCCGCATGGACGTGCCGGAAGGCGGCACGCCCACCGCGGCGCAGGAGAAGCAGCAGGCGGACTACTACCGGCGGATGCTCCAGGCGTGCCTGGAGGTGGACGGCTGCAACTCGTTCACCATCTGGGGCTTCACCGACAAGTACTCGTGGGTCCCGGTGTTCTTCGAGGGTGAGGGCTGGGCGACGGTCATGACCGACGCCTTCGTGCGCAAGCCGGCGTACCACGCCCTGCGCGACACCCTGAAGGACGCCCGCCACGACGACTGCGGGAAGGACCCGAGGGGCCCCGGGCACCGCAAGCACTGAGGAGTCGCACGCACCGCCCCGGCCCGGCTGCCCGTCACCGGCCCGGGGCGGCGGTGTGTGCGGTGCGCGCACGACACGGAGGGCGCGGTACGGCGGTGGACGGCGACGCCCCGCGGGGTTCGGGGAGGCGGACGAGGCGGGCGTCTGCACCCTGCACACCGTGTCCAGATAGCGGACAATCAGACCCACCTCTTGGTATCCGCTTAACGCAGGAGTAACACTGGAAGGGTCGGCCGACCTGTCGTATACGAACGGGCGGCCGCTGTCCCGCGCGCGGCAACGGCGCCGAGCGCTCCTCACCGGTTCCCCGCCATGGTGTCCCGTGCGCCCTGTGAACCGGTTGCCAGCCGTGCCAGAAAGGGACCCCGTGACCTCACGCCCCGATCCCAAGATCTCGCTCGACCAGCTCCGCGCCGAGGTGGAGCGCCGCAACCCGGCGGAGCCGGAGTTCCACCAGGCCGCCCGTGAGGTGCTGGAGACGCTCGCCCCCGTGCTCGCCGCCCGGCCGGAGTACGCCGACCCGGGCCTCGTCGAGCGGCTCGTCGAGCCCGAGCGGCAGATCATCTTCCGGGTGCCGTGGACGGACGACAACGGGCGCGTGCACGTCAACCGGGGCTTCCGCGTCGAGTTCAACAGCGCCCTCGGGCCGTACAAGGGCGGCCTGCGCTTCCACCCCTCGGTGAACCTCGGGATCATCAAGTTCCTCGGCTTCGAGCAGATCTTCAAGAACGCGCTCACCGGGCTCGGCATCGGCGGCGGCAAGGGCGGCAGCGACTTCGACCCGCAGGGCCGCAGCGACGCGGAGGTCATGCGCTTCTGCCAGTCGTTCATGACCGAGCTGTACCGGCACATCGGCGAGTACACCGACATCCCCGCCGGTGACATCGGCGTCGGCGCGCGTGAGATCGGGTACCTCTTCGGCCAGTACCGGCGCATCACCAACCGCTGGGAGGGCGGCGTCCTCACCGGCAAGAGCGCCGGCTGGGGCGGCTCGCTCATCCGCCCGGAGGCGACCGGCTACGGCAACGTGCTGTTCGCCGAGGCCATGCTGCGCGCCCGCGGCGAGGACCTGGAGGGGCAGACCGCCGTGGTCTCCGGCTCCGGCAACGTCGCGATCTACACCATCCAGAAGCTCGCCGACCTCGGCGCCAACCCGGTCACCTGCTCCGACTCCAGCGGCTACGTCGTCGACGACAAGGGCATCGACCTGGGGCTGCTGCGCCAGATCAAGGAGGTCGAGCGCGGCCGGGTGAGCGACTACGCGGAGCGCCGGGGCTCCTCCGCGCGGTTCGTGCCGGGCGGGAGCGTCTGGGAGGTCCCGGCGGACGTCGCCCTGCCGTCGGCCACCCAGAACGAGCTGAACGCCGTGGACGCCGACGCCCTCATCCGCAACGGCGTGAAGGCGGTCTCCGAGGGCGCGAACATGCCGACCACGCCGGAGGCCGTGCAGCTCTTCCAGCGGGCCGGCGTCGCCTTCGGCCCCGGCAAGGCGGCGAACGCGGGCGGTGTCGCGGTCAGCGCGCTGGAGATGACGCAGAACGCGTCGCGCACCAGCTGGAAGGCCGACCAGGTCGAGGCCGAGCTGGCCCGCATCATGACCGACATCCACACCACCTGCGCGGAGACCGCCGAGCGCTACGGCGCCCCCGGCGACTACGTGACCGGCGCGAACATCGCCGGCTTCGAGCGGGTGGCGGACGCGATGCTGGCGCAGGGCGTCATCTGACGCGTACGCGAGACGACCGCGGGGCCGGGGGCGCGCTGCCCTCGGCCCCACGCGCGTTCGGCCCCGCCCGCTGTCACGGCGTGGGGATGCCCGCCGGACGGGCCGGAAGGCCGAAGCGGGCGGGGACGCCCGGCGAGTACAGCACGCTCACCGGAGCCCCGGCCGGCGCCGGCAGCCCGGCCGCCGCGACCAGGTCCTCCTCGCACTCCAGCAGCTCGGCCCGGTACAGCGGCCAGCGGGGATGGGCGTTCGGCAGGTACATCGGCCGTCCGAAGAACGCGCTGTGCATGCCCCAGCGGGCGGTGAGGAAGTGCTCCAGCTCCGTCGGCTCGGCGATCGCCTCGCCGCGGCGCACGGTGAGCCGCGTACCCGCGCCGCGCGGCCCCGGCCAGCGCCGGGACGCGGTGTACGTGACGGTGCGGTCGTCGGCGTGCCGGACGCGCATCCGGGACCAGACGTACGGCATCCCGAAGCCGAGGCGCCCCACCAGCACCGGAACCAGCCGGGAGGCGTCCAGGGAGAGGAACACCACCCCGCGCCGCCCGTGGTCGTCCACCGAGTACAGGCGGACGTTCGTCTCCGGGAAGTTCCCCAGGTACGGGACGCCCGGCAGCCGCAGCCACCCCACCCGGTGCATCCGGAACGCGACGAGACCGACGTACGTGACCCCGTCGAGGGTGTCGGGCACGGCGCCCGGCGGCAGCAGCCCCGCCACGTCGGCCGGGTCCACCGCCCAGTGCACGAACGTCAGGTCGAGCCAGGACTGGGTGAGCAGCGGACGCGCGATCGCCTCGGGCGGGTCGGGCGTCACGGGCTGGGGTGTCGACGGCACGGCGCCAGTATCGCGGAGGGCGCGGTACGGCCGTACGGCCGTACGCCCGCCCGTGCGGCCGTGTGACCCGTCGGCGTACCCCACATGGCCCTGCCACCGCCCGCAGGGCTCGGCGACCCTGGACGGTATGCAGAAGCTTTCGCTCGACGCCCTCGTCCGCACCCACCTGGAACAGGCCGCCACCGCCTCCAGCGGCCGCAGCGCCACCACCGTCCACGGCGGCCACGAGCACACCCTGCGCCAGACCCTGCTGGCGCTGACCGCCGGCACGAGCCTCGCGGAGCACGACAGCCCCGGCGAGGCCACCCTGCTCGTCCTGCGCGGCCGCGTCCGCCTGACCGGCGGCGACGCGGACCGGGAGGGCCGTACCGGCGACCTCCTCGTCATCCCCGACGCCCGCCACGGCCTGGAGGCGCTGGAGGACGCGGCGATGCTGCTGACGGTCGCCAAGAAGGGCTGACGGCGCCCGGACGCGCGTACGAGCGTGCCCTGGCAGCGGTGTTCGCCGTGTGACGGCCGGGCGGGCCCGGAGCCCGCCCGGGACGGCGCGATGGCACGATGTCGGAACGTCATCGACTGAAGGGGGACGCCGGCGTCATGGCCCGATACATGGAAGCGCTGACCGTCGAGCGGGGCGGTTTCCGGATCAAGGTGCCGGAGTCCTGGTGGGAGTTCGACGTACGGCCGGAGTCGCGGGACGACTCGATCCACCGCATGGTGACCGAGCGCCTGCGCGCCCACCCCGAACTCGCCCCGCACCGCGACACGTTCGTCTCCTTCCTGCGCAAGGCGGCGGCGGACGCCTGGAAGTCCGGCGCCCTGTACTGCGGGTGCATGGCGGAGAGCTTCGGGGGCGACACCCCGATCACCGGCTCGGTGACGGTGTCGCTGGTCGGCGGCCGTACCGGCAAGGGCGACCCGCTGCCGACGGACCCGGAGGCGATCGCCGCCCAGCTCGCGGTCAAGGAGGCGAAGCGGGAGGGCGACTCCTGGCGCAAGGTGACGACGGTCGACATCCCGGGCGTCGGTCCGGCGGCCCGGACGTACGGCATCGAGGACGTGCCGGTACCGGGCGACGAGCTCGGCCGCACGATCCGGGCGGTGCTGATGCAGACCTTCATCCCGGTGCCGGGGCAGGAGGGCAAGGTCGCCCTGGTCGCGGGCAGCAGCCAGGTCCTGGACCTGGCGGAGTCCTTCTTCGACATCTTCGACGCGATCACGTCGACGTTCCGGTTCGTGGACTGACCGGGCGTGACGCGACCGTGGGACTGGGTGACGGGCGAGAGCCTGCTGGCCCTCGACGACCCGGCGGAGTGGGACGCAGCGTTCGCGCGTGGCGAGCGGAGCCTGGGCACGGCGGCGATCGGGCTGGCCTTCAACTGCCCGCTGGAGGAGGCATCCCCTCGCATCGCCCGCGCGACCCGGCTGCCGGACATCGCCCAACGAGGCTTCGCCTCCACGGCGGTGGGCACGGCGGCCCGGCTCAACGGAGCGCTGACGCCGGAGCTGTACGAGGTGCTGCGGGCGGCGGGCCCCGGCCGCAAGAGCATCGCTGTGAACGCGGTCAATGACACCCTGACCTTCGTACCGTTCCGCGACCTGCCGCCGTGGCTGAAGCGGTGGGCGGTGTACGTGACGGTCCGGGACAAGCTGGAAGGCTGGTGGCTGCGGGGGGAGGACGCGGCGCGTCGCGTGTGGCAGGTCGTGCGCCGTGGATGACGCGGCACTGGCGGAACGGGGAATCGAGGACGAGCTCGGATTCGATGAGGAAGACATGCTCGGAGGGGCATGGGCGCCGTCGTTGGACGTGCCGTGTGGACTGCTGCTTAGCTGAGCAAAGGACTGCGCCAGGTCGGCAGTGAGCGAAAGAGGTGCCCGGTGGACACTCCCCGTCTTGAAGAGGTGCGACTGACCTCCTTCAAGAGCTTCACCGACCAGCGCCTGCCCTTGCAGGATCTCACCGTGCTGATCGGGCGGAACGGCAGCGGGAAGTCCAACGCGCTCGACGGGCTGATGGTGTTGTCCCGGCTGGCGCTGGGCGAACCGGTGCGGGACGCGCTGGACGGACCGCGCAGCGGGGGAGAGGAACCGATCCGGGGCGGCGCCGAGGGGTGCGCGCCGCTCGGGGAGGACCGATTCGCGCTCGGGTGCCGGGTGCGGTCCGGCGAGGCGGTCTTCGACCTGGACGTGGTGATCGCGGTCTCCCCCGAAGTGCGCATCCTCCATGAGGAGCTGACGGCGGTCGAGGGCGTGCCCTACGCGGGCCGTCGGCTGGCCGCAGGCCGCTCTCTCCTGACGAGCGACGCACCGGACGCACGCCGCA
This sequence comes from Streptomyces sp. NPDC096105, assembly GCF_044763335.1. Classification (NCBI taxonomy): domain Bacteria; kingdom Bacillati; phylum Actinomycetota; class Actinomycetes; order Kitasatosporales; family Streptomycetaceae; genus Streptomyces; species Streptomyces sp. NPDC096105. The sequence continues at coordinate 173,850 of NZ_JBIWGC010000014.1, read as the reverse complement.
GTGACCTCAACGTCCGTTACTTCAACGGGCGGCGCGGTCTCGACCCGGGGGTTCCGTTCGCCGCCGACAGGCTGCTGGCCGGGCAGGTGCCGGTGAGGCTGCCCGCGACCACGGAGGCCACGAAGCTCGTGCACCGAGCGGCGCGGGACGTGCTCGCCGTGCTGCGGGACGTCTTCCTCCTCGACCCGGTTCCGCATCTCATGAGGCAGTACGTCAACGCGCGCGACGCGGAGCTCAGACGCAGCGCCGACAACCTGAGCGCGGCGGTCGCCGGCCTGGCCAAGACCGACCCCGCAGCCTTCGACAGGCTCACGGAACTGGTGGCGGGCATGCCCGAGTACCCGGTGCGCGGGATGAGCAGTGTCGGTACCAGGCTGGGGGACGTGCAGCTGGTGTTGCGCGAGGCGGGGTACCACGGAGCGGAGCACGACGTCCCGGCGCGGCTCCTGAGCGACGGCATGCTGCGGTTCCTGGCCTTCGGCACCGCCCTGCTGAGCGCGCCTGTCTCCGACGGCGGCGCCGAGCCGCTCCTGACACAGCGGCACCTGGTGATCGAGGAGATCGAGAACGGTCTCTACCCCACCCAGGCCGCACGGGTACTGCGCCTGATGAAGGAGGAGTCCCAGCGGCGTCGCATCGACGTGCTCTTCACCACGCACAGCCCAGCCCTGCTCAACTCCCTGAGAGCGCAGGACCATTCGGGAGTCGTCGTGTGCAGCCGGGACCCGGAGTCGGGGGAGAGCCGGCTGACCCGCCTCACGGAGCTGCCTGGCTACGTCGACCTCCTGGCCGCAGGCGACCTCGGCGACGCGGTGACCAAGGGACGCCTGCCGGATGCCGTGCGTCCCCGGGAAGAGGGCGTGACGAGTGTCGAGGACTTCCTGAGGAGCCTGTGAGCCCGTGAGCAGACAGCATCAGTCCGGGCTGCGGCTCCCCGTCGTCGACTTCCTGGACACCTCCGTCTTCGTCGAGATCCTCGGCGTACCCCATATGGACGGCCACCGCGACGAAGTCCTCTCGGAGATGGACGCCCGGCTGAAGGCCAAGGTGCGCTTCGTGCTGCCGACCGCGACCGTGATCGAGACCGGCAACCACGTCTTCCAGATCAAGAACGGTGACGCCCGCCGGAAGTGTGCCGCGGACTTCATGAGCATGCTGCGCAAGACCGCGAACGGGGAGGCGCCCTGGGTGCTGCACGAGCGGACCTGGGACGGCGCCTTCCTCGCCTCGCTCTGTGACGGCGGTACCACGGGCATGGATCTGGCCGCGCACGCCGTACGACAGCAGCTGGGCACCGGCGACCTGAGCATCGTCTCCGAGCGGGACCTGTACGCGGACCGGGCGAGGGCCGAGGTCCGCATCTGGACGCTGGAGACCACGATGGGGACGTGGGCCGAGCTGCCCTGAGCCGCGCCGTCCGCTACCACCGGGACGGGGCGGGTAGCCGCCCGGCGGAGCAGGTCCCCACCTCGGCCCAGACGGTCTTGCGCGGGGGCGGGCCGGGGACGACTCCCCAGCGGTCGGCGAGGGCGTCCACGAGCAGCAGGCCGCGGCCGGACTCGGCGTCCTCGGCGGCGGAGTGCTGCGGGCACGGCAGCCGGTCACCGCGCGTGTCGGTGACCTCGATGCGGAGAGTGTCGCCGACGACGTACAGCAGCAGCCGGAAGTCCCGGCCGGGGACGCGGCCGTGGGTGACGGCGTTGGCCGCCAGCTCTCCGACGAGGAGCTCCGCCGGGTGAGGCGGCAGTCCCCATGCGCGCAGTCGCTCGGTGGCGAGCAGCCGGGCGAGACGGGCGCCGCGCGGCGTGGAGGACAGCTGGAGGCTGAAGTTGCGGACGGGGCGGGCGATGTGGTTTTCAGGGGCACGCATGTCTTGATTCACGTCACTCAGCGTGGCCACCCCTGCTTCCGTAGGTGAGTGACAACGCCTGCACGTACCGTCACTGTCCCGGCTTTTGTCTCGGCTGTCTCGGCTGTCCCGGGCGTTGTACGGAGTACGAGTACGCGCCGAAGGAGGAGCCGTGGACGAGGGTGTCGACGAGGCGGGCTGGGACGTCGAGCCGGGCGACGAGATCGAGCCGGTGGTGCAGGCGGTGGGCCGTCTGCTCAGGGTCTGCCGGGAGTCCGCCGGGATGAGCGTGTCCGAGCTGGCGGACGCCCTCGGGTACGGCGAGGACATGATCCGCAAGATCGAACGAGGGGCCCGCATCCCCCGCCCGGAGTGCCTGGACCGGGCGGACCAGATCCTGAAGGCGCAGGGGCATCTGCGGGCCTTCATGGAGGACATGCGCAAGGCGCGGTATCCGAAGAAGGTGCGGCAACTGGCCGAGCTGGAGCAACGGTCGGTGGAGATGCTGCTGTACAGCAACCACAACATTCATGGGCTGTTGCAGACGGAGGAGTACGCGCGGGCGCTGCTTCGCACCTGGCGGCCCGCCTACTCGCCGGACGAACTGGAGCGTATGACGGTCGCTCGCATGGCCCGGAAGTCCGTCTTCGAGCGTTCACCCGCGCCGGAGTTCAGCTTCGTCCTGGAAGAGGTGACGCTGCGCCGCCCGGTCGGGGACACAATGGTGCTGCGCCGACAGCTCGAACACATGCTGGACGTGGCGAAGTTGCCGTTCGTGGAGCTTCAGGTGATGCCGACCATCCGCGCGAACCATCCGGGAACTGGGGGCCGTATCCAAGTGCTGAAGTTCGCGGACGGTACGGGGATGGGGCGTACCGACGGTGACTTCGGAGGCCGCCCGGTGTCGCACCCCAGGCAGCTCCGCGTCCTCGACCTGCGCTATGGCATCATCCGGGCTCAGGCGCTCACACCAGAGGAGTCTCTGGTATTCATCGAGCAAACGCTGGGAGAGCTATGAGCACGCCGGAACTCCACTGGTTCAAGAGCAGCTACAGCGACAGCAGCAACGGCAACGACTGCATCGAAATCGCCTCCACCCCCACCACCGTCCACGTCCGCGACTCCAAGAACGCATCCGGCCCGCGGCTCGCGCTCACCCCGGAGGCGTGGGCGGACTTCGTGACCTACGCGTCACAGAGCTGACCTCTCGACGGCCGCACCCCACGCGAAGCCGAAGCCTCGCGTGGGGTGTTCCGCGCCGGTGACGGACCAGCCGTTGGGGGCCCGCACGCACCCCTCTGTGTGATGCCCGTGCCTCACTGCGTGACGGTGGCGCCGGTGTGCCGAGGCGCGGGAATCGTCCCGTCGCCGACCGGCTCCGCCACCGCGTCGCCGTGGTGGCGGACCAGGTAGTCCATGGCGTGCTCGGTGGAGGGCTGGTACTCCAGCTGCTCGCTGTGGAAACGCAGGCTTTCCTGGCAGTCCTCGATGATCTCTCCCCGCGTCTTCACCATGATGCGGAAGGTGGGGGCGGAGACCGCCCATCCGGGGACGCGGTCCGCTTGGTGGGCCAGTTGTCGCAGGGCGTTGTCCATGCCGTTGCCGACGAGCCAGACATCCCACGTCACGGCCGGGTCGCGGAACCGGTCGTCGGACATCACCGCTTCCGCGTAGCTGCTGATCTGGCTGAACTCCGTCATGCCGAGAACGACGCCGGGGCGTTTCAGCTCGACGACCAGGTGATGGCGCTCCCCCTTCCGGTGCCGTGCGGCGCGGGACAGCATGAGACCGACCCGGCCGGGCCGCCCGTCCTTGCGCAGGACAGGCCCCGGTGCGGGAGCGTCACGGCCGAGCAGCCGGCAGTGCTGGACGAGTACTTCGTGGTGGCTGCGTTCCGAGGGCGCGGTGGGGGATGCCTGGCGGGCCCTGCGGCGGAGACGTCTCTGAGGCGGAACGGGCAGGGCTTTTCGTCGAACTGCCGTGCTGTGTAGGTTCACTTGTGCATACGGGCGTTGACGATGTGCGCGTGACGGGGGTTGCGGGATGGCGGGTCACCGGCCTACTGACTGGCATGTCCTTGATCTGGACAAGGACCCGACGCCCGGCGACCCGGAGCGGGTGCGCAGGCTGGCGAAGTTCCTGCACGACTTCGCCGACGACGTCTCCGAGGCGCTGCGTCTGGTCAAGGGGATGGCTGGTGAGGGGACGCTGGCGGAGTGGGCGGGGAAGTCGGCGACCGTCTTCAAGGAGGAGTTCTCCGGCGTTCCCAAGAACCTGAGGAAGCTGGAGAAGTCGTACGCGATGTGCGGGGACGCGCTCGCGGACTACTGGCCGAGGCTGGAGCGGGCGCAGGCGCTGGCGGACAAGGCGCTGGCGAAGGCGCGTGAGGCGCGTGCGGATCTGTCGTCGGCGCAGTCGAGGCTGGCGTCGGCGGAGTCGTGGGTGGGGCGGGCGACGCGGGAGGCCGACAAGTACAAGGACGATCCCACGGGGGCGAGGTCGGACGCGGACAAGCCCGACGAGGCGAAGGTGCGGGCCGCGACCCGGGACGTGCGCAGTGCGAAGTCGGCGCAGGAGAAGGCGCAGTCGGACGTGTCCGATGCGCAGGACGCGCTGGCGGCGGCGAAGAAGATGGCCGCGGATGCGCGGAAGATGCGTGAGGAGGCGGCGCGGGACGCGAAGTCGAAGATCGACGAGGCGTCCGACGCGGGGATCCGGAACCGGTCGTGGTGGGAGGAGATCGGCGACTGGGTCACCGACAACTGGGACAGCATCGTGGCCGCCTGCAAGATCGTGGTGGCGGTCGTCGGCATCGTCGCGATGATCATCGGCGGGCCGATCCTCGGCGCGATCGTCCTCATCGCGGCCCTCGTCGTCCTCGCCGACACGCTCTACAAATACTCCAAAGGCCAGGCGTCGCTATGGGACGTGGGACTGGCGGCGCTGGACTGCATACCCGGCATGAAAGGCCTGACCACCCTCGGCGGACTCGCCAAAGGAATGAGGGGTCTCGGCTCCATGGGGCTCAAGGGTATGGCACTCGGGGTCAAAGGACTGGGCAAAGGTGCCAGGGCTCTCCTCGGGGAGGGAGCCAAGGGCGCCTTCAGCCGCATGAAGACCAAGATCTTCGGATGCGGAGACCCGGTCGATGTCGCCACCGGTGCGATGTACATGCAGCAAACCGATGTAGAGCTCCCAGGCACGCTGCCCCTCAGGTTCACCCGTCGAGCCGCATCGAACTACCGCTGCGGCTGGTGGTTCGGGCCCACGTGGTCGTCCACCCTGGATCAACGACTGGAGGTGTCCGGCGAAGGCATCGTCTTCGTCACCGAGGACGGCATGCTGCTCTCCTACGAGATGCCCGGGGGCCTCGGCGTCCCCGTCCACCCGCAGCAAGGTCCGCGATGGCCACTGACCATGATCGCCGGTGGGGGCGTCCAGATCCTTGACTCCGAGACGGGGCACACGAGGACGTTCGCTCCCCCCGCGGACGGTCTCGCGGTGCTGGAGCGGATCAGTGACCGCAACGGAAACACCATCACGTTCGACTACGGGCCGGACGGCACTCCCGCAACGATGCGGCACTCCGGGGGGTATAACCTCGCTTTCACGGTGGCCGACGGCAAAGTCACCGAACTGATCATGCGTGGGGCCGGTGCACAGGGAGCTGACGTCACCATCAAGCGGTTTCTCTACACGGGGGACCGTCTCACCGGAGTCGTCGGCTCGTTCGGCGTCCCGCTGCAATTCGCGTACGACGACCGGCTGCGCATAACGGAGTGGACGGACACCAACGGCAGTTCCTACCGGTACAGCTACGACGCCCGGGACCGCTGTACCGCTCAGGGCGGCGAGGCGGGTCACGTCGCCCACACATTCACTTACGACGGGGCCGACGACGACCGGCCCGGGCACCGGGTGACGACGGTGACCAGCGCTGCCGGCGCCGTGAACCGCTATGTCATCAACGGCGATTCGCAGGTGGTCGCTGAGGTCGACCCGCTCGGCGCGTGTACGACGAGGACTTACGACGCACACCACCGCCTGCTCTCGCACACCGACCCCCTGGGCCGGACGACACGGGTGACGTACGACGGTGAGGGGCGCCCTTCGGAAATAGTGCGTCCTGACGGAGCACGCACCGCGTTCACCTACAGCGCGCTCGGACTGCCCGTGCTCATCGCCCTGCCCGACGGCACCGCTGTCCGCAACGATTACGACGAAAGAGGTAACCGCACGGCGGTGACCGACGCCGACGGCGCGACGCTCCGGTACACCTACACGACCCATGGTCACCTGTGCGCGGTCACCGACCCCCTGGGCCGGACCACGACGATCCGGACGGACCGTGCAGGGCTGCCGTTGGACATCGCGGACCCACTCGGCGGAACCGTCCGGCACGAACGGGACGCCTTCGGCCGCACGGTGAAACTGACGGACCAGCTCGGCAGCGTCACCGTCCTTGAGTGGTCGCTGGAAGGGCTGCTCACCCGGCAGACGGACGCGGACGGCACAGAGACCTGGATGTACGACGGCGAGGGCAACTGCGTTCGTCACGAGGACACCGCCGGGCATGTCACAACCTACGAATACACTCACTTCGACCTGCTGGCCGCGAGGACGGACCCTTCGGGGGCTCGTACCACGTACACCTACGATGCCGATCTACGTCTGACACAGGTCACCGTGGCCACCGGCGACGTCTGGCACTACACGTACGACGCCGCGGGACGTCTGGTGTCCGAGACGGACTTCGACGGCGTCGTCACTCGCTACTCCTACGACCTGGCCGGGCAACTGGTCGAGCGTACGAACTGTCTGAGCCAGACCGTGTGCACGGAGTACGACCTCCTCGGCCGTGTGGCTCACCGGCGCGTCGGCGGGCAGAGCATCGCCTTCCGCTACGATCCGTGCGGTCGCCTTTTGGAGGCCACCGGCCCGGACGCCGTCGTCACCATGGACCGTGACGAGCTGGGGAGGGTGCTCGCGGAGACAACGAACAACCGTCGTCTCACGCACACCTATGACCATGCGGGGAACCGCCGTACCCGCACGACTCCGAGCGGCGCGGTGAGCAGTTGGAGCTATGACGCGGCGGGTGGCGCCGTGGAGCTCGTCAGCTCGGGGCAGACGGTCCGCTTCGAGCGGGATCGTGCGGGGCGGGAGACGGTGCGCCACATCGGCGACCACATGACGCTCGCCCATACGTATGACCCGTTGGGCCGCAGGCGCTCCCAGACACTCGCCCACAGCGGACGCACCGTGAATGCGCGGGGGTATCACTATCGTCCTGAGGGGCACCTCGACGCTGTCGAGAGCGCCGGCAACATCGTCAGCCGTTACGAGACAGACGCAACCGGCCATGTCACATCGGTGCACGGACCTCAGGGGACGGAGCGTTACGTCTACGATCCACAGGGCAACCTGACGTACGCTTCCTGGCCGGCCGAGCTTCCCGCTCCCGAAACCGCGGGTGAGCGCCGCTATCACGGTACGCGCCTCGTCCGAGCCGGCCGTGTGCGCTACGAGTACGACGCCCAGGGACGTGTGACCCTTCGACAGAAGACGCGTCTGTCGCGCAAGCCGGACACGTGGCGATACGAGTGGGACGCCGAAGACCGCCTGACGGCCGTCACGACGCCGGACGGAAGCCGCTGGACGTATCTCTACGACCCACTCGGACGTCGTATAGCGAAGCAACGGCATGCGCAGGACGGTGAGTCGGTCGTCGAACGAACCGACTTCGTGTGGGATGGCACCACGCTCTGCGAACAGACGACCTGGCACGCCGGCCGGCCGCAGGCCGTGGTGGTGGTGACCTGGGACCACCAAGGGCGTCAGCCGATCGCCCAGACGGAACGCATCCTCGACGCCGACGCCTCCCAGGAAGAAATCGACCGACGCTTCTTCGGTATCGTCACCGATCTCGTCGGCGCCCCCACGGAGCTCGTAAGCAGCGAGGGTGAGATCGCCTGGCAGGCACGAGCGACGCTCTGGGGCAACACGATGTGGAACCGTTCCGCGAATGCCTACACGCCGCTGCGGTTCCCCGGACAGTACTTCGACCCGGAAACCGGCCTGCATTACAACGTCTTCCGGCACTACGACCCCGAAACGGCCCGCTACGTCAGCGGAGATCCGCTGGGCCTGGCGGCGGGACTCAACCCGTTCGCCTACGTCTCCAATCCGCTGACCTGGTCCGATCCGCTGGGCCTCACGCCTTGCGAGGATGCCGCCAGGCTGGCTGCGGCCAGGAACGAGACGGTACTCGGACCGAACGTACCCACACGGGTCGAAGCCTCGCTCGGGAGTACCACGAGTCACAACTACAAGAAGACGTTCTTCGATGCCCACCCGCACCTCAAGGGCAAGGTCGTCGTGCACCATGCGATCGAGCAGCAGGTGCTCAAGCGGTACCCGGGCCTGTTCTCGGCGGATGAAATGCATTCTTTGGAGAATCTTCGTGGAATACCCAAGGGGGACATCAACAGCAGGATTCACCTGAGTCAGATACGTGTCGAATGGAATAAATTCTATGATGCAAACCCCAATCCGACCAGGCAGCAGGTATTGGACCAGGTGACGAAAGTCGATGATATGCTCGGAAACTGGTTCAGTCCCAGAATTCGGTAGTCGAGTTCGAGAAGATTGGCTTGGAACATGTGGCGTGACGTCATTGGGTCCTTCCCGACGGCCGAGGCCGGCGGCCCCGCCGATCCGGTGCTGCTGGACCGGCTCGAGCGCGCGCTCGGACAGCCGCTTCCGGAGGATCTGCGCTCCTTCCTCATGGAGAGCGACGGGTTGTCCGACGACTACGGCACCGATGTCGTCTGGTCGGCCCAGCGCATCCTGGACGACAATCTCTCCTTCCGTGGGAATGAGCAATTTCGCACCCTTTACATGCCGTTCGACTCGCTGATGTTCTTCGGCGACAACGGCGGGGGCGACCAGTTCGCCTTCGTGCGGGCGCCGAAGAGCGACGAGGTGTTCGTCTGGGACCATGAGACAGACAGTCGGCGTTGCGTTTCACCCAACCTGGAGAGTTATCTGCGCAGTGCGCTGGGGAGCGACGGGGAGGACTGGTACAGGTAGGTCGTGGACGGCGCGACATCGCGTGGCACACGCGGCCGGCGGTGTGAGTGAGTGACAGCCCGGCCCGTGCGTGGTCCCCGCAGACCGACGCCGTACTGCGGCGCGCGGGGTGGAGGCCCGGGCGCTTTGTGCGTACCGGGACGTGGGAGGCCGTGGTGCCGGAGCGTGGGGGCTGCGCCGTTCATGACGCCGCCCGCCGCTTCCTCGCCGAGTTCGGCGGTCTCGTGACCTACGGCTGGCCCGCCGGCCCGGTCACCACCTGGTCCGCCGTACGGTTCGACCCCCTCGTGGCCGCCTGGCACCGCGAGCGCCTGGGCTCGGGCCTGTGCCCCGTGGGCACCGCCGACCAGGGCGCCGGCCTTCTCGGCATCGACGAGGACGGCGTACTCCACCTCGTCCGGGACCGTGTCGAACCGCTCGGTGCGACCCTCGGCCAGGCGCTCGACCGCCTCATCGCGACGCAACGGACACGCGCGCGGCTCTGGAAGTCCCGCGGGCCGGCCGACGCGCACCCCTTCTGGAAGCGGGTCCGCGCCCTGCCCCTGCTGGAGGCCGCCGGCTGGTGTCCGGGGCGCTCGGTCCCGACCGACACGTGGGAGGACGTTCTGCGGACGACCGGCGAGTTCGAACCGCACGACGCCGCCCGCCGCTTCCTCGCCGAGTTCGGCGCCCTGGCCGTGCCCCACCGCGACCCCGCGGATTCGATGCCGTGGGTGGAGTTCTCGCTCGACCCGCTGGCGGCGATGTGGGACGCCGAGATCATCGACGACCTCGCCGAACAGGCGGGCGCCGAGCTGTACCCCATCGGCACGCGGGACCGCGGCAACCAGTACCTCGCCATGGCGGAGGACGGAGCCGTGTACGCGGGGATGGACCACGTCCACCTGCTGGCCTCCACCCCCGACGAAGCCCTGCGCAGGCTCACCGCACGGGTGCGGCCGGAAGCCGCTCCCTGACCGTCCGGGGCCGGGGCGCGCCCCGGATGGTTTGCTCCGGTCACCCCTCGGGGTACTCTCTTCCGCCCGATTGGCCAGCGCGCCGCCCTCTGTGTCAGACTGTCCAAGTTGCTCGGTCGAGTGTTGATGCTGCGCGCCTCCCGCCGGGAGGACCGGAAGCGAGTCCCACAGTACTCGTCGTCCCTGATCAGGGGCGGACGTACGGGAATCTTCCGGGAAGTGTGGTGCGGCGCCGGCCAGGCGCCCGGTGGGCCTTTCGCCCCCGGTCCGCGGTTCTGGTAGGGCCGTGTCAATCCCGCAGGGATGTTCGAACAAGGGACATCTATGTCAGCGGGAGTGCGACACGCCCGACCGCGTGGGTCGGAGGTGGGGGGATGCCGCTCCGGGTTCCAGAGCGTAATGAGAGACAGGACTACGAAGTAGCCATGGCGGGACAGAAGATCCGCATCCGGCTCAAGGCCTACGACCACGAGGTCATCGACTCTTCGGCGAAGAAGATCGTCGAGACGGTGACCCGTACTGGTGCGTCGGTCGCGGGCCCGGTGCCGCTGCCCACTGAGAAGAACGTGTACTGCGTCATCAAGTCGCCGCACAAGTACAAGGACTCGCGCGAGCACTTCGAGATGCGCACGCACAAGCGCCTGATCGACATCCTCGACCCGACCCCCAAGACCGTTGACTCTCTGATGCGACTCGACCTCCCGGCCGGTGTCGACATCGAGATCAAGCTCTGAGGCCGGTGATCTGAAGAGATGGCTAAGCAGATCAAGGGCATCCTGGGCGAGAAGCTCGGCATGACGCAGGTGTGGGACGCGAACAACCGCGTCGTCCCGGTCACCGTCGTCAAGGCCGGCCCCAACGTCGTCACCCAGGTCCGCACGAACGACGTCGACGGCTACGAGTCCGTCCAGATCGCCTTCGGCGAGATCGACCCGCGCAAGGTGAACAAGCCCCTCAAGGGTCACTTCGCCAAGGCCGACGTCACCCCCCGTCGTCACCTCGTCGAGATCCGCACGTCGGACGCCTCCGAGTACACGCTGGGCCAGGAGATCACCGCCGAGGTGTTCGAGGCCGGCGTGAAGGTCGACGTGACCGGCAAGAGCAAGGGCAAGGGCTTCGCCGGTGTCATGAAGCGCCACAACTTCCGTGGCCTCGGCGCCGGGCACGGCACCCAGCGCAAGCACCGCTCGCCCGGTTCCATCGGTGGCTGCGCCACCCCGGGTCGTGTGTTCAAGGGCCTCCGCATGGCGGGTCGCATGGGCAACGAGCGGGTCACCACCCAGAACCTGACCGTCCACGCCGTTGACGCGGAGAAGGGTCTGCTGCTCATCAAGGGCGCGGTTCCCGGTCCGAACGGCGGCCTCGTCCTGGTCCGCACCGCGGCCAAGGGGGCCTGAGGTAACCGATGAGCACTGTTGACATCCTTTCGCCGGCGGGCGACAAGGCCGGTACCGTCGAGCTCCCCGCGGAGATCTTCGACGTCGAGAAGGTCAGCGTTCCGCTGATCCACCAGGTCGTCGTCGCGCAGCTGGCCGCTGCCCGCCAGGGCACGCACAAGACGAAGACCCGTGGCGAGGTCCGTGGTGGCGGCAGGAAGCCGTACCGCCAGAAGGGCACCGGCCGCGCCCGTCAGGGCTCGACCCGCGCGCCGCAGTTCGCCGGTGGTGGCGTCGTGCACGGTCCCGTGCCGCGCGACTACTCGCAGCGCACGCCCAAGAAGATGAAGGCTGCCGCCCTGCGTCACGCCCTCACCGACCGGGCGCGCCACAACCGCATCCACGTCGTCACCGGCGTGGTCGAGGGTGAGACCCCGTCCACCAAGGCCGCCAGGACGCTGTTCGGCAAGATCTCGGAGCGCAAGAACCTGCTCCTGGTCGTCGACCGCGCCGACGAGGCCGCGTGGCTGTCCGCCCGCAACCTGCCCCAGGTCCACATCCTGGAGCCGGGCCAGCTGAACACGTACGACGTTCTCGTCTCGGACGACGTGGTCTTCACCAAGGCCGCTTTCGAGTCCTTCGTCGCCGGCCCGAACAAGGCCAACGACAACGAAGGGAGCGAGGTCTGATGGCTGCCCGTCACCCCTCGATCGCCTCGAAGGCCGCCAAGGCGGCCAAGGCTGCGCGCGTCGCCAAGGCGCGTCGCCACGAGGCCGAAGGCAAGAACACCGTCGTCACCCCGGCGAGCAAGGCGTACACGGACCCCCGTGACGTCCTGCTGAAGCCGGTCGTGTCCGAGAAGAGCTACGCGCTCATCGACGAGAACAAGTACACGTTCCTCGTCGACCCGCGTGCCAACAAGACCCAGATCAAGGAGGCCGTCCAGGCGGTCTTCGAGGTCAAGGTCACCGGGGTCAACACGATCAACCGCGTCGGCAAGCGCAAGCGCACCCGCACCGGTTTCGGCCAGCGTGCCGCCACCAAGCGCGCGATCGTGACCCTCGCCGAGGGCGACCGTATCGACATCTTCGGCGGTCCGACCGCGTAAGCGGGCGGGATCGTCCAGATTTCGGAATAGCTTCCGAGGACTGAGAGACAATGGGTATCCGCAAGTACAAGCCGACGACTCCGGGCCGTCGTGGCTCCAGCGTCGCCGACTTCGTCGAGGTCACGCGGTCCACGCCGGAGAAGTCGCTGGTCCGTCCCCTGCACAGCAAGGGCGGCCGTAACAATTCCGGTCGTGTGACCGTCCGCCACCAGGGCGGTGGCCACAAGCGCGCCTACCGAGTGATCGACTTCCGTCGTCACGACAAGGACGGCGTGCCGGCGAAGGTCGCGCACATCGAGTACGACCCCAACCGCACCGCGCGCATCGCGCTCCTGCACTACGCGGACGGCGAGAAGCGCTACATCCTCGCGCCGCGTGGCCTGAACCAGGGCGACCGCGTCGAGAACGGTCCCGGGGCCGACATCAAGCCGGGCAACAACCTCGCCCTGCGCAACATCCCGGTCGGTACGACGCTGCACGCCATCGAGCTGCGTCCCGGCGGCGGCGCCAAGTTCGCCCGCTCCGCCGGCGCCTCGGTGCAGCTGCTCGCGAAGGAGGGCCAGATGGCCCACCTGCGCATGCCGTCCGGCGAGATCCGCCTGGTCGACGTCCGCTGCCGCGCCACCGTCGGCGAGGTCGGCAACGCCGAGCAGAGCAACATCAACTGGGGCAAGGCCGGCCGTAAGCGGTGGCTGGGCGTCCGCCCGACCGTCCGCGGTGTCGTCATGAACCCGGTCGACCACCCGCACGGTGGTGGTGAGGGCCGCACCTCCGGTGGTCGCCACCCCGTGTCCCCGTGGGGCAAGAAGGAAGGCCGTACTCGTTCGCCCAAGAAGGCGTCGAACAAGTACATCGTCCGCCGCCGCAAGACGAACAAGAAGCGCTAAGGACGGGTTGAGATGCCTCGTAGCTTGAAGAAGGGACCCTTCGTCGACGACCACCTGATGAAGAAGGTGGACGCCCAGAACGAAGCCGGTACCAAGAACGTCATCAAGACCTGGTCCCGCCGCTCCATGATCGTCCCGGCGATGCTCGGCCACACGATCGCGGTGCACAACGGCAAGACCCACATCCCGGTGTTCGTCACCGAGTCGATGGTCGGTCACAAGCTCGGCGAGTTCTCGCCGACGCGGACCTTCCGGGGTCACGTCAAGGAAGACCGGAAGTCGAAGCGCCGCTAGGGCGCGGATCGCAACAGACACGTAAGTAACTGGAAGGACAACCATGGAAGCCAGGGCCCAGGCGCGGTACATCCGCGTCACGCCCATGAAGGCCCGCCGTGTGGTGGACCTCATCCGTGGCATGGACGCCACGGAGGCCCAGGCCGTCCTGCGATTCGCTCCGCAGGCAGCCTCGGTTCCGGTGGGCAAGGTGCTGGACAGCGCCATTGCCAACGCCGCGCACAACTACGACCACACCGACGTCGACAGCCTCTTCATCTCCGAGGCCTACGTCGACGAGGGCCCGACCCTGAAGCGGTTCCGGCCGCGCGCCCAGGGCCGCGCCTACCGGATCCGCAAGCGGACCAGCCACATCACCGTGGTCGTCAGCAGCAAGGAAGGAACCCGGTAATGGGCCAGAAGGTTAACCCGCATGGGTTCCGGCTCGGTGTCACGACCGACTTCAAGTCGCGTTGGTACGCCGACAAGCTGTACAAGGACTACGTCAAGGAAGACGTCGCCATCCGTCGGATGATGACGTCCGGCATGGAGCGCGCCGGCATCTCCAAGGTCGAGATCGAGCGCACCCGTGACCGTGTGCGTGTGGACATCCACACCGCGCGTCCGGGCATCGTGATCGGCCGCCGTGGCGCCGAGGCCGACCGCATCCGCGGCGACCTCGAGAAGCTCACCGGCAAGCAGGTCCAGCTGAACATCCTCGAGGTCAAGAACCCCGAGACGGACGCTCAGCTCGTGGCCCAGGCCGTCGCCGAGCAGCTCTCCTCCCGCGTCTCCTTCCGCCGTGCCATGCGCAAGAGCATGCAGTCGGCCATGAAGGCGGGCGCCAAGGGCATCAAGATCCAGTGCGGCGGCCGCCTCGGCGGCGCCGAGATGTCCCGCTCGGAGTTCTACCGCGAGGGCCGCGTGCCCCTGCACACGCTCCGCGCGAACGTGGACTACGGCTTCTTCGAGGCCAAGACGACCTTCGGCCGCATCGGCGTGAAGGTCTGGATCTACAAGGGCGACGTCAAGAACATCGCCGAGGTCCGCGCCGAGAACGCCGCTGCCCGCGCCGGCAACCGCCCGGCCCGTGGCGGTGCCGACCGCCCGGCCCGTGGTGGCCGCGGTGGCGAGCGTGGCGGTCGCGGTCGCAAGCCGCAGCAGGCTCCCGCTGCCGAGGCCCCCAAGGCCGAGGCTCCGGCGGCCGCTCCGGCTGAGAGCACCGGAACGGAGGCCTGACCACCATGCTGATCCCCCGTAGGGTCAAGCACCGCAAGCAGCACCACCCGAAGCGCAACGGCATGTCGAAGGGTGGCACGCAGGTCGCGTTCGGCGAGTACGGCATCCAGGCGCTCACCCCGGCGTACGTGACGAACCGCCAGATCGAGGCCGCTCGTATCGCCATGACCCGTCACATCAAGCGTGGCGGCAAGGTCTGGATCAACATCTACCCGGACCGCCCCCTCACCAAGAAGCCGGCCGAGACCCGCATGGGTTCCGGTAAGGGCTCCCCGGAGTGGTGGGTGGCCAACGTCAAGCCCGGACGCGTGATGTTCGAGCTGTCGTACCCCAACGAGAAGATCGCGCGCGAGGCCCTGACCCGTGCGGCTCACAAGCTGCCGATGAAGTGCAAGATCGTCAAGCGCGAGGCAGGTGAAGCGTGATGTCGGCCGGTACCAAGGCGTCAGAGCTGCGCGAGCTGGGCAACGAGGAGCTTCTGGCGAAGCTCCGCGAGGCCAAGGAAGAGCTGTTCAACCTCCGCTTCCAGGCGGCCACGGGTCAGCTCGAGAACCACGGTCGGCTCAAGGCCGTCCGCAAGGACATCGCGCGGATCTACACCCTGATGCGTGAGCGCGAGCTGGGCATCGAGACGGTGGAGAGCGCATGAGCGAGAACAACGTGACTGAAGAGACGAAGGCCGCCCGCGGTTTCCGCAAGACCCGTGAGGGTCTGGTCGTCAGCGACAAGATGGACAAGACCGTCGTCGTCGCCGTCGAGGACCGCGTCAAGCACGCGCTGTACGGCAAGGTCATCCGCCGTACCAACAAGCTCAAGGCGCACGACGAGCAGAACGCCGCGGGTGTCGGCGACCGCGTCCTCCTCATGGAGACCCGGCCGCTGTCCGCGACGAAGCGCTGGCGCGTCGTCGAGATCCTCGAGAAGGCCAAGTAATTCCTGCGGGCAAACCCGCAGGACAGTTCCGCCAGGCTCCGGGAGCCGCTCGGTGAGCGGCTCCCGGGGAACCGGCAGACATTCAGGAGATAGACGTGATCCAGCAGGAGTCGCGACTGCGTGTCGCCGACAACACGGGTGCGAAGGAGATCCTCTGCATCCGTGTGCTCGGTGGCTCCGGTCGCCGCTACGCGGGTATCGGTGACGTCATCGTCGCCACCGTCAAGGACGCGATCCCCGGTGGCAACGTGAAGAAGGGTGACGTCGTCAAGGCGGTCATCGTTCGCACCGTCAAGGAGCGCCGCCGTCCGGACGGCTCGTACATCCGCTTCGACGAGAACGCCGCCGTCATTCTGAAGAACGACGGCGACCCTCGTGGCACCCGTATCTTCGGCCCCGTGGGCCGTGAGCTGCGCGAGAAGAAGTTCATGAAGATCATCTCCCTCGCGCCGGAGGTGCTGTGAGCATGAAGATCAAGAAGGGCGACCTGGTCCAGGTCATCACCGGCAAGGACAAGGGCAAGCAGGGCAAGGTCATCGCCGCTTTCCCGCGCGAGCAGCGCGTCCTGGTCGAGGGTGTCAACCGGGTCAAGAAGCACACCAAGGCCGGTCCGACGGCTCGCGGTTCCCAGGCCGGCGGCATCGTCACCACCGAGGCCCCGATCCACGTCTCCAACGTCCAGCTGGTCGTGGAGAAGGACGGCAAGAAGGTCGTGACCCGCGTCGGCTACCGCTTCGACGACGAGGGCAACAAGATCCGCGTTGCCAAGCGGACGGGTGAGGACATCTGATGGCTACCACCACCACTCCGCGTCTCAAGACGAAGTACCGCGAGGAGATCGCGGGCAAGCTGCGTGAGGAGTTCTCGTACGAGAACGTCATGCAGGTTCCCGGCCTCGTGAAGATCGTGGTCAACATGGGTGTGGGCGACGCCGCCCGCGACTCCAAGCTGATCGAGGGCGCCATCCGCGACCTCACCACGATCACCGGTCAGAAGCCGGCCGTCACCAAGGCCCGCAAGTCCATCGCGCAGTTCAAGCTGCGCGAGGGCCAGCCGATCGGTGCCCACGTCACGCTCCGTGGCGACCGCATGTGGGAGTTCCTGGACCGCACCCTGTCGCTCGCGCTGCCGCGCATCCGCGACTTCCGCGGCCTGTCCCCCAAGCAGTTCGACGGCCGTGGCAACTACACCTTCGGTCTCACGGAGCAGGTCATGTTCCACGAGATCGACCAGGACAAGATCGACCGCGTCCGGGGTATGGACATCACCGTGGTGACCACGGCGACCAACGACGAAGAGGGCCGTGCCCTTCTCCGTCACCTCGGCTTCCCGTTCAAGGAGGCGTGAGCGAGATGGCGAAGAAGGCTCTCATCGCGAAGGCTGCTCGCAAGCCCAAGTTCGGTGTGCGTGGCTACACCCGCTGCCAGCGCTGCGGCCGTCCGCACTCCGTGTACCGCAAGTTCGGCCTGTGCCGCGTGTGCCTTCGTGAGATGGCTCACCGTGGCGAGCTGCCGGGCGTGACCAAGAGCTCCTGGTAATCCGGTAGTTCCGGACTCCCAGGGCTCTCGGTAAGCAATGGGAACGGCGGGAGCCCCGCTCCGCATGGCTTAGGCTTGCGGGGTTGGGCACCTGCCGTGCCCGTACGACTTACTACGCCGTAGGTCCACCGCGCCGCACCCGTCCCGTCTCGGATCGGGGAGAGGGATGGCGCACCAGGAAACCCCGGCGAGAGAGGCCGAAGGCCAATTCATGACCATGACTGATCCGATCGCAGACATGCTCACGCGTCTGCGGAACGCGAACTCGGCGTACCACGACTCGGTGTCGATGCCGCACTCCAAGATCAAGTCGCACATCGCGGAGATCCTCCAGCAGGAGGGCTTCATCACGGGCTGGAAGGTCGAGGACGCCGAGGTCGGCAAGAACCTCGTCCTGGAGCTGAAGTTCGGCCCCAACCGTGAGCGCTCCATCGCGGGCATCAAGCGGATCTCCAAGCCCGGTCTCCGGGTGTACGCGAAGTCCACCAACCTGCCGAAGGTGCTGGGCGGCCTCGGCGTGGCGATCATCTCCACGTCGCACGGGCTCCTCACCGACAAGCAGGCCGGCAAGAAGGGCGTGGGTGGGGAAGTCCTCGCCTACGTCTGGTAGCGGAAGGGAACGGAGGAAACAGCTATGTCGCGCATCGGCAAGCTCCCCATCGCGGTTCCCGCCGGCGTGGACGTCACCATCGACGGCCGTACGGTCTCGGTCAAGGGCCCCAAGGGCACGCTGACCCACACCGTCGTGGCGCCGATCGAGATCGCCAAGGGCGAGGACGGCGTGCTGAACGTCACCCGCCCCAACGACGAGCGTCAGAACAAGGCCCTGCACGGCCTGTCCCGCACGCTGGTGGCGAACATGATCACCGGCGTGACCCAGGGTTACGTGAAGAAGCTCGAGATCAGCGGTGTCGGTTACCGCGTTGTCGCCAAGGGTTCGAACCTGGAGTTCTCCCTCGGCTACAGCCACCCGATCACGGTCGAGGCGCCCGAGGGCATCACCTTCAAGGTGGAGACCCCGACCCGGTTCTCGGTCGAGGGCATCGACAAGCAGAAGGTCGGCGAGGTTGCGGCCAACATCCGCAAGCTGCGCAAGCCCGACCCGTACAAGGCCAAGGGCGTCAAGTACGAGGGCGAAGTCATCCGCCGCAAGGTCGGAAAGGCGGGTAAGTAAGCCATGGCATACGGGCAGAAGATCCTCAAGGGCGACGCGTACAAGCGTGCTGCTATCAAGCGTCGTCACATCCGGATCCGCAAGAAGGTCGCCGGCACCGCCGAGCGTCCTCGCCTGGTCGTGACCCGTTCCAACCGCCACATCGTGGCGCAGGTGATCGACGACCTGAAGGGTCACACCCTGGCGTCGGCGTCCACCCTGGACGCGTCGATCCGCGGCGGCGAGGGCGACAAGTCCTCGCAGGCCAAGCAGGTCGGCGCCCTGGTCGCCGAGCGTGCCAAGGCCGCCGGTGTCGAGGCCGTCGTGTTCGACCGTGGTGGCAACCAGTACGCCGGGCGCATCGCCGCCCTGGCGGACGCCGCCCGCGAAGCCGGGCTCAAGTTCTGAGCCGCTTGTAGCTAGCGGAAAGAGAGAGGTAATCCAATGGCTGGACCCCAGCGCCGCGGTGGCGGCGCCGGTGGCGGCGAGCGGCGGGACCGGAAGGGCCGTGACGGCGGCGCTGCTGCCGCCGAGAAGACCGCGTACGTCGAGCGCGTCGTCGCGATCAACCGTGTCGCCAAGGTTGTGAAGGGTGGTCGTCGCTTCAGCTTCACCGCGCTGGTCGTGGTGGGCGACGGTGACGGCACCGTGGGTGTCGGATACGGCAAGGCCAAGGAGGTGCCGGCCGCCATCGCCAAGGGCGTCGAGGAGGCCAAGAAGCACTTCTTCAAGGTCCCCCGCATCCAGGGCACCATCCCGCACCCCATCCAGGGTGAGAAGGCCGCCGGCGTCGTGCTGCTCAAGCCCGCGTCGCCCGGTACCGGTGTGATCGCCGGTGGTCCGGTGCGCGCCGTGCTCGAGTGCGCCGGTATCCACGACGTGCTGTCGAAGTCGCTCGGCTCCGACAACGCCATCAACATCGTGCACGCGACCGTGGAGGCCCTCAAGGGCCTGCAGCGTCCCGAGGAGATCGCGGCCCGCCGCGGTCTGCCGCTCGAGGACGTGGCCCCCGCGGCCCTGCTGCGTGCGCGTGCCGGGGCGGGTGTGTGATCATGGCGCAGCTCAAGATCACGCAGGTCAAGTCCTACATCGGCAGCAAGCAGAACCACCGTGACACCCTGCGTTCGCTTGGCCTGAAGAAGGTCAACGACGTGGTCGTCAAGGAGGACCGTCCCGAGTTCCGCGGCATGGTGCACACCGTCCGCCACCTCGTGACGGTCGAGGAGGTCGACTGATCATGGCGGAGAACAACCCGCTCAAGATCCACAACCTCCGTCCCGCCCCGGGCGCCAAGACCGCCAAGACCCGTGTCGGTCGTGGTGAGGCGTCGAAGGGTAAGACGGCCGGTCGTGGTACCAAGGGCACCAAGGCCCGCTACCAGGTTCCGGAGCGCTTCGAGGGCGGCCAGATGCCGCTGCACATGCGCCTCCCGAAGCTCAAGGGCTTCAAGAACCCGTTCAAGACCGAGTACCAGGTCGTGAACCTGGACAAGCTCGCCTCCCTCTACCCCGAGGGCGGAGAGGTCACGGTCGAGGACCTGGTCGCCAAGGGCGCCGTACGCAAGAACAGCCTCGTCAAGGTCCTGGGCCAGGGCGAGATCTCCGTGGCGCTGCAGGTGACGGTCGACGCCGTCTCCGGCTCCGCCAAGGAGAAGATCACCGCCGCCGGCGGTACCGTCACCGAGCTCGTCTGACCCGTCAGGTGTCTCGATGACGTAGAGCGATCCCGACCGGGGATACCCCACAAATGGGGTATCCCCGGTTGGTCGTTCCTAGGGCGGTGGTGTCGCCGGTAAGGTGGCCTGCGCTGCCCATTGACCTCGGGAGCCCCATGCGGGGCACTCAGGGCGGCAGTTGACCGTTAAGAATTCGTCCTCAGTCGGAATCTCAAGACCATCACCCTTGACGCAGTCGCGCGGGGGGTCGCAGGAGGCACCGTGCTCACCGCGTTCGCCCGGGCGTTCAAGACGCCCGACCTGCGCAAGAAGCTGCTCTTCACGCTCGGCATCATCGTGGTGTACCGCATCGGTACGCACATCCCCATCCCGGGTGTCGACTACCGGAACGTCCAGACCTGTATCGACGCCGCCCAGGCGAACCAGGGCCTGTTCGGTCTGGTGAACATGTTCAGCGGCGGTGCGCTGCTCCAGATCACGGTCTTCGCGCTCGGAATCATGCCGTACATCACGGCGAGCATCATTCTGCAGCTGCTGACCGTGGTGATCCCGCGCCTGGAAGCCCTGAAGAAGGAGGGGCAGGCCGGCACGGCGAAGATCACGCAGTACACCCGTTACCTGACGGTCGCGCTCGCCATCCTCCAGGGCACCGGCCTGGTGGCCACCGCCCGCAGCGGCGCCCTCTTCCAGGGCTGCCCGGTCGCGAGCGAGATCGTCCCGGACCAGTCGATCTTCGTGACCATCACCATGGTCATCACCATGACCGCCGGCACGGCCATGGTCATGTGGCTCGGTGAGCTGGTCACCGACCGCGGCATCGGCAACGGCATGTCGATCCTGATGTTCATCTCGATCGCCGCCACCTTCCCCTCCGCCCTGTGGGCCATCAAGGAGCAGGGCAGCCTGGCGGACGGCTGGATCGAGTTCGGCACCGTCATCGCCGTCGGCCTGGTCATGGTCGGCCTGGTCGTCTTCGTGGAGCAGGCCCAGCGCCGGATCCCCGTCCAGTACGCGAAGCGGATGATCGGCCGCCGCTCCTACGGCGGCACGTCGACCTACATCCCGCTGAAGGTGAACCAGGCCGGCGTGATCCCGGTCATCTTCGCCTCGTCGCTGCTGTACATCCCGGCGCTGATCGCGCAGTTCTCCAGTGGCACCTCGGGCTGGAAGACCTGGATCGAGGCGCACCTCGTCCAGGGCGACCACCCGATCTACGTGACGCTGTACTTCTTGCTCATCGTCTTCTTCGCGTTCTTCTACGTGGCCATCTCGTTCAACCCCGAGGAAGTCGCGGACAACATGAAGAAGTATGGTGGCTTCATCCCGGGCATCCGGGCTGGCCGACCGACCGCTGAGTACCTGAGCTACGTACTCAACCGGATCACCTGGCCGGGTTCGCTGTACTTGGGTCTGATCGCTCTCGTACCGACGATGGCGTTGGTTGGTTTCGGGGCAAACCAGAACTTCCCGTTCGGCGGGACGAGCATCCTGATCATCGTGGGTGTCGGTCTTGAGACGGTGAAGCAGATCGAGAGCCAGCTCCAGCAGCGCAATTACGAAGGGTTCCTCCGCTGATGCGAATCGTCCTCGTCGGGCCGCCGGGTGCTGGGAAGGGCACACAGGCAACCCGCCTTGCCGAGAAACTGCGCATCCCGCACATCTCCACGGGTGACCTGTTCCGCGCCAACATCAGCCGGCAGACCGAGCTCGGGAAGCTCGCCAAGTCCTACATGGACGCCGGTGACCTCGTCCCCGACGAGGTCACCATCGCCATGGCCAAGGACCGCATGGCGCAGCCCGACGCCGAGGGCGGCTTCCTGCTGGACGGCTTCCCGCGCAACGTGTCGCAGGCCGAGGCGCTGGACGAACTGCTCAAGACCGAGGGCATCGAGCTGGACGCGGTGCTCGACCTCGAGGCCCCCGAGGACGAGGTCGTGAAGCGGATCGCCGGGCGGCGCGTCTGCCGCAAGGACTCCGCGCACGTCTTCCACGTGACCTACAGCCCGCCGGAGCGGGACGGCGTCTGCGACCACTGCGGCGGCGAGCTGTACCAGCGCGACGACGACTCCGAGGAGACCGTCCGCACGCGCCTGGAGGTCTACCACACGCAGACCGAGCCGATCATCGGCTACTACCGGGCCCAGGGCCTGGTGGTGACCATCTCCGCGACGGGTCCCGTCGACGAGGTCACCGGCCGGGCGCTGGAGGCGCTGAAGAGCGGCCAGTAGCCCACTCCCTGCCGCTCGCACAGCCGCGGTTCCCCCCGAGGGGCCGCGGCTGTCGCGTGGGCGGGGCCCGTGACGCCGCCCGCGGGGCACCGGGGCGGCCCACGCCCGTATCGTTGGAAGCGTTCCTGTCCTCACTGGTCCAGAAAGGCCGTCGTCCCCATGGTGCAGATCAAGAGCCCTGAGCAGATCGCCAAGATGCGCGAGGCGGGGCTGGTCGTCGCCGCCATCCACGCGGCCACCCGCGAGGCCGCGGTGCCCGGGGCGTCCACCAAGGACCTGGACGAGGTCGCCCGGAAGGTGCTGGCCGAGCACAACGCCAAGTCGAACTTCCTCGGGTACGGCGGCTTCCCCGCCACCATCTGCACCTCGGTGAACGAGGTCGTGGTCCACGGCATCCCGTCCGACGAGGTGATCCTCAAGGACGGGGACATCATCTCCATCGACTGCGGCGCGATCGTCGACGGCTGGCACGGCGACGCCGCCTACACCGCCTTCGTCGGCTCCGGCCACTCCCCGGAGCTGATCGAGCTCTCCCGGGTCACCGAGGAGTCGATGTGGGCCGGCATCGCGGCCATGAAGCAGGGCAACCGGCTGGTCGACGTCTCCCGCGCGATCGAGACCTACATCCGCCGCCAGCCGAAGCCGGGCGGCGGCAAGTACGGGATCATCGAGGACTACGGCGGCCACGGCATCGGCACCGAGATGCACATGGACCCGCACCTGCTGAACTACGTGGACCGCAAGCGCGGCAAGGGGCCGAAGCTGGTTCCCGGCTTCTGCCTGGCGATCGAGCCGATGGTCTCCCTCGGCACCCCGCGCACCGAGGTCCTCTCCGACGACTGGACGGTCATCACGACCGACGGCACCTGGTCCTCCCACTGGGAGCACTCGGTCGCCCTGACCGAACAGGGCCCCCTGGTCCTGACGGCCCCCGACGGCGGCAAGGCGAAGCTCGCGGAACTGGGCGTCACGGCGGCGCCGGACCCGCTCGGTTAAGGATCTCCCCCGGAGGGCAGGATCTCTCGATTCGTTTTTCCGGGTGCGCTGACGTAGACTGACTCGTCGGCTCTTGTGCACCCGCATGTCCGCATGTGGTCACGGTGCACACAGGGGTCGATCAAGGTAGTCGATTCGAAGGGCGAAGCGTGGCCAAGAAGCAAGGTGCCATCGAGATCGAGGGCACTGTCGTCGAGTCTCTTCCGAACGCCATGTTCAAGGTCGAGCTCCAGAACGGCCACCAGGTCCTGGCACACATCAGCGGCAAGATGCGCATGCACTACATCCGCATCCTCCCTGACGACCGGGTCGTGGTGGAGCTGTCTCCGTACGACCTCACGCGTGGCCGGATCGTCTACCGGTACAAGTAGATCTTGCCCGCGCCCCGGTCCGCCGGGGCGGTGGCACTGACCCGGAGAACCTCACATCCCATGAAGGTCAAGCCGAGCGTCAAGAAGATCTGCGACAAGTGCAGGGTGATCCGCCGTCACGGCCGGGTCATGGTCATCTGCGACAACCCGCGCCACAAGCAGCGCCAGGGCTGACCGCAGCACTGATCCACCCTCCGCGCCTCCCGCAGACTTCGCGCGACGCGAGCAACACACGTTCATACGCAGGACCCGAGCCGCACGGCTCGACACCCCCGGCTCGGAGGCCGGGGACCCGGCCCGTACCTGGTACGGCGGGCGGGGAGCCGGTTCTGCGGAAGACCTCCGACAACCAACTGGAGCCATTGAATGGCACGCGTTTCCGGTGTTGACATCCCGCGCGACAAGCGCGTGGAGATCGCCCTCACTTACGTGTTCGGCATCGGCCGGACCCTTTCGCAGCAGACGCTGGCCGCCACCGGCGTCGACCCGAACACCCGCGTCCGCGACCTGACCGAAGAGCAGCTGGTCGCCATCCGCGAGTACGTCGACAACAACATCAAGACCGAGGGTGACCTCCGTCGCGAGATCCAGGCCGACATCCGCCGCAAGGTCGAGATCGGCACCTACCAGGGTCTGCGTCACCGTCGCGGTCTGCCCGTCCGCGGCCAGCGCACCAGCACCAACGCGCGTACCCGCAAGGGCCCGCGTCGCGCCATCGCCGGCAAGAAGAAGCCGGGCAAGAAGTAGTCCTCAGCGGACTTCGCCGTCCAGCGGTCTTCGCTGTAGGACCGACCACCTCCCGTAGGAGTACAGATGCCCCCCAAGGGACGTCAGGGCGCTGCCAAGAAGGTGCGCCGCAAGGAAAAGAAGAACGTCGCTCACGGCCACGCGCACATCAAGAGCACGTTCAACAACACGATCGTCTCGATCACGGACCCGTCCGGCAACGTGATCTCCTGGGCCTCCGCCGGCCACGTCGGCTTCAAGGGCTCCCGGAAGTCCACGCCGTTCGCCGCGCAGATGGCCGCCGAGTCGGCCGCCCGTCGCGCCCAGGAGCACGGCATGCGCAAGGTCGACGTGTTCGTCAAGGGCCCGGGTTCCGGTCGTGAGACCGCCATCCGCTCCCTGCAGGCCACGGGCCTCGAGGTCGGCTCCATCCAGGACGTCACCCCGACCCCCCACAACGGCTGCCGCCCGCCGAAGCGCCGTCGCGTCTGAGGCACCGGCTTCCTGAGGTTCCGGGCGGTACGGCTCGCAAGGGCCGTATCGCCCGTACCCTTGCAGTACCCGCACTTGTCACCGGGTGCGGTTTCCGTCGGACGTCAAATAGCGGGCGTCCACGAGAGAAGGATCTGATCCCCTCATGCTGATCGCTCAGCGCCCCTCGTTGACCGAAGAGGTCGTCGACGAATTCCGCTCCCGGTTCGTGATCGAGCCGCTGGAGCCGGGCTTCGGCTACACCCTCGGCAACTCCCTCCGCCGCACCCTCCTGTCGTCGATCCCCGGTGCCGCTGTCACCAGCATCCGCATCGACGGCGTCCTGCACGAGTTCACCACCGTGCCGGGCGTCAAGGAGGACGTCACCGACCTGATCCTCAACATCAAGCAGCTGGTCGTCTCCTCGGAGCACGACGAGCCGGTCGTGATGTACCTGCGCAAGCAGGGCCCGGGTCTGGTCACCGCCGCCGACATCGCGCCCCCGGCCGGCGTCGAGGTGCACAACCCGGACCTCGTCCTCGCCACGCTCAACGGCAAGGGCAAGCTGGAGATGGAGCTGACCGTCGAGCGCGGCCGCGGCTACGTCTCCGCCGTGCAGAACAAGCAGGTCGGCCAGGAGATCGGCCGCATCCCGGTCGACTCGATCTACTCGCCGGTCCTCAAGGTCACCTACAAGGTCGAGGCGACCCGAGTCGAGCAGCGCACCGACTTCGACAAGCTGATCGTCGATGTCGAGACCAAGCAGGCGATGCGTCCGCGTGACGCCATGGCCTCCGCCGGCAAGACCCTGGTCGAGCTGTTCGGTCTCGCCCGCGAGCTGAACATCGACGCCGAGGGCATCGACATGGGTCCGTCCCCGACGGACGCCGCCCTCGCCGCCGACCTGGCGCTGCCGATCGAGGAGCTGGAGCTCACGGTCCGGTCGTACAACTGCCTCAAGCGTGAGGGCATCCACTCCGTGGGTGAGCTCGTCGCGCGGTCCGAGGCGGACCTGCTCGACATCCGGAACTTCGGTGCGAAGTCCATCGACGAGGTCAAGGCCAAGCTGGCCGGTATGGGCCTCGCGCTCAAGGACTCGCCTCCCGGGTTCGACCCGACCGCCGCCGCGGACGCGTTCGGCGCCGATGACGACGCGGACGCCGGGTTCGTGGAGACCGAGCAGTACTGAGAGCCCGGGCCTTCCGGTCCGTACTCGGGCGCGGGTGCGCTGTGGCGTGTCGCGCAGTTCCCCGCGCCCCTTCCGTGCAGGCCCCTCCGGGGCTCTGCCCGGATCTCCGACAGGCGACCGCCTGCTCGGATACTGACTCCGGTACCTGATACGGCCGGGGCAGACACACAGGAGAGTCATCATGCCGAAGCCCACCAAGGGTGCCCGTATGGGCGGCAGCGCCTCGCACGAGAAGCTCATGCTCGCGAACCTCGCGAAGGCGCTTTTCGAGCACGGCCGCATCACCACCACCGAGGCGAAGGCGCGCAAGCTGCGTCCCTACGCCGAGCGTCTGGTCACCAAGGCGAAGAAGGGCGACCTTCACAACCGCCGTCAGGTGCTCCAGGTGATCACGGACAAGAGCATCGTCCACACGCTCTTCACCGAGATCGGCCCGCGCTACGAGAACCGTCCCGGTGGCTACACCCGCATCACCAAGATCGGTAACCGCCGTGGCGACAACGCGCCCATGGCCGTCATCGAGCTGGTCGAGGCGCTGACGGTGCAGCAGGCCGCGGTCGGCGAGGCCGAGGCCGCGACCAAGCGGTCCGCGAAGGACGCCGAGGCCGCCGAGGCCGCGGAGAACAAGGCCGACCTGTCGAAGGACGAGGCTGCCGAGGCTCCGGCCGAGGAGTCGAAGGACGCGTAAGCGTTCCGGCGGGGCCGTGCGGTCGGCCGGCTGTGGCGCCGTCGTGGCGGAGCCGCACGTC
Source organism: Streptomyces sp. NPDC096105 (assembly GCF_044763335.1). NCBI lineage: Bacteria > Bacillati > Actinomycetota > Actinomycetes > Kitasatosporales > Streptomycetaceae > Streptomyces > Streptomyces sp. NPDC096105. The sequence goes on along the minus strand of NZ_JBIWGC010000014.1, from coordinate 147,041 downwards.
GAGCACAGTCCCGTGCCCCTCGAGGGTGTTGTTGCGGGCCCGCTTCTTTCGAGGAGCGGGCCCGCTTCCTTTGTGGTGATCGGAGATCCGGGTGAGTGGTGTGGTGCGGGTTCGGCTGGATCTTTCCTACGACGGGACCGATTTCTCCGGGTGGGCCAAGCAGGCCGGGGGGCGGCGGACCGTGCAGGGGGAGATCGAGGACGCCCTGCGGACCGTGACGCGGTCCGCGACGACGTTCGAGCTGACCGTGGCGGGACGGACCGACGCGGGCGTGCACGCGCGGGGCCAGGTCGCGCACGTGGACCTGCCGCGCGAGGTGTGGGCGGAGCACCGTCCGAAGCTGCTGAAGCGGCTCGCCGGGCGGTTGCCGAAGGACGTGCGGGTGTGGGCGCTGAGGGAGGCGCCGCAGGGCTTCGACGCCCGTTTCTCGGCGATCTGGCGGCGCTACGCCTACCGCGTCACCGACAACCCCGGCGGTGTCGACCCGCTGCTGCGCACCCACGTGCTGTGGCACGACTGGCCGCTGGACGTGGACGCCATGAACGAGGCCGCCCGCGGGCTGCTGGGCGAGCACGACTTCGCCGCGTACTGCAAGCGGCGCGAGGGCGCGACGACCATCCGGACGCTGCAGGAACTGAGCCTGGCGCGCGGCGATGACGGGATCATCACGGCCACCGTGCGGGCCGACGCCTTCTGCCACAACATGGTGCGCTCACTGATCGGCGCGCTGCTGTTCGTCGGCGACGGACACCGCACGCCGGACTGGCCCGCGAAGGTCCTGGCGGCGGGCGTACGGGACTCGGCGGTGCACGTCGTACGCCCGCACGGCCTGACCCTGGAGGAGGTCGGCTACCCGGCCGACGAACTCCTCGCGGCGCGCAGCGCCGAGGCGCGCAACAAGCGGACGCTGCCGTCGGCCGGCTGCTGCTGACGCGCTCCGGACGGCGGGGTCAGCCGACCGCCGCCGCCGACGCCTGGGCCTCGCCCCTGCGGTGGATCTGACGGTACGTGAACTCCTGGAGGTCGTCGCCGGTCTTGAAGACGGCCTCGTCCTTCTCCGTCACGTCCTCGCCGCTGGTGAAGCCGGCCAGTGTGAAGTAGGCGTAGCGGCCGTAGGCGTTGGTGGTGGAGCGGCAGACCGCGCCGGCGCAGAAGTCCTTCACACCGCCGCCGGCCAGCGACTTGACGATGCTCTTCGCGTCCGCCTGCTGCCTGGCCCTCGTGGCCTGCGCCTCGGTCGCGAAGACGGCCACGCCGACCGTCACCGCCACGCCGTCCCGGCTGTAGGTGACCCGGATCAGCCGGGTGCAGTCGTTGTCGGTGAGGACCTTGGGGAGCGTGGCCTTGGCCGCGGACGCGCAGTCCTTGGTGTCCGCCGTCGGACCCTTCTTGTAGACCGTGTCGCCCATGGTCAGCTGCGTGCCCGGGAAGAGGATGTCGGGGCTCAGCGGAGCCTTGTCCTTCCGGGCGCTGGCGACGAAGTCCTTCGGGTCCAGCGGGGGCGGCGCGCTCGTCGGCGCGAACGACGGGACGGTGCCGGTGGCGCTCGGCAGGTCGGAGACCCCGGGCAGCTGGGACGAGGCGCCCGGGGAGGCCTGGCCGGAGCCGCCCGCCGACACGACGGCGACCGCCACCGCGGTGCCTATCGCGACGGCGGCGAGTGCGCCGCCGCCTATGAACAGCAGGCGGCGCCGCTTGGCGCGGGCCTCGGACGCGTCGGCGAGCGCCGCCCAGTCGGGCGACCCGCCGGCGCTGCCGCTGTTCCACGGCTGCTGGGAATTCGGTTTCCAGGGATCCCACTGCTGCGAGGACCCCCCCTGCCCAAAGCTCATGGGGCGCATCTTAGACGGGGCAAGGGGTGTGCTGGTCCGCCTCAACGGGCCCGCGAAGCCTTAGCGTTGCGCCCATGGTGACGGGCAAAAGCGACATCTCCGGGTGGTTGGTGCGCCCCGCGGGCGCCGGCTGGTGGGCCGGACTCGTGGCGGTCCTGGGCGCGCTGACGACCCATGCGGTGCTGGTGACCTCGGACGGAGGCATGGACAACGGCATCGTCGTGGACGCGGCGCGCACCTGGCTGGACGGCGGGTCGCCGTACGACGACGCGCACTTCCTCTATTTTCCGAGCGCGGTGGTCGCGGCCGCCCCGCAGGCGCTGCTGCCGCGGTCCGTGCTGGACGTTCTGGTGCCGGTGGCGGTCGTCGTCGCGCTCGCGCTGGGCTGGGTGTGCGCGCTGCTGCTGCACCGGGTGCCGCTGCACAGCAGGCTCGCCGTGCTGGGGCTGCTCGGGCTCGCGGCCGGGTTCGCGCCGTTCGCGCAGCTGGTGCGGCTGGGCAACTGGACGGTGACGGCCGCCCTGGCGCTGCCGCTGTGCCTGCTGCTGGCGAACCGCGGCCGGTGGCTCGCGGCGGGCGCGGTGATCGGTGTGGCGGTGGCGCTGAAACCGCTGCTCGCGCCGATGGCGCTGCTGTTCCTCTTCGCACGCCGGTGGGGCGCGCTCGCCCTGGTGGTGCTGGTGCCGGCCGTCGCGTCGGTGGCGGCCGCCTTCTTCCTGCCCGACCCCACCGGCTTCCTCACCCGGACTCTCCCCTTCCTGTTCACCGCGGACGACGCCTTCCTGCGGCTCTACGAGGCGGGCCCGGCGGCCGTGCTGCCCCGGCTCGGCGTGCCGCAGGCACTGGCCACGGCGCTGGCGGTGGCCGCCGCCGCGGTGGGGGTGGGGTGCGCGTACCGGCGGTGGCGCGGGCCGGGTCCCGAGCCGCTGCGCCTCGCGGAGACGTCCGCCGGGCTGATGCTGTCCGCGTTCCTGGTGTCGCGGCCCTCCTACAACCACTACCTGCTCGTCGTGCTGCCGCTGCTGCTCGCCGGCCTGCCGTACGCGGGGTCGGTGACCCGGCGGCCGTGGTTCTGGCTGGCGCTGGTGCCGCAGCTCCCGGGGGTGACCTGGCCCTGGCTGGAGTCGGGGAAGCGGCGGGCGTTCCGGGACGCCGTCACGCTGTGCGCGCTGGCGGGGACGGTGGCGTCCCACGCGGTCAGGGGCGCGCGGGGGACGGAGGACACGGGGCGGGCGCCGGAAGGGGGGCGTGCGGCCGTGCGGGGGGCGGTACGGTCGTAAAATGGTGTGCGCCCACGGGCGGCGGGCTCGTTTTGACCCGTCCGGCCGAGCGCGTATATCCTGCATGTTCGTTGTGTGTAGTGGCTTACTCATTCTCACGTGAGGGGCCCTTACACCGGTCCACCGGGCCGATGACCAGCGACCAGCACGCGGTTTGCGTCACCGCTGTGCGGTCAGGGCTGTCGTGATCGTCTTCGGTGACCTTGTCAGGACCATTCACTGAAGAAGCGAAGGCTACGAACCGTGCGTACGTACAGCCCCAAGCCCGGCGATGTGACGCGTCAGTGGCACGTCATCGACGCTCAGGACGTCGTCCTGGGCCGTCTGGCCTCCACCGCCGCCTCCATCCTGCGTGGCAAGCACAAGCCGATCTACGCGCCCCACGTCGACACCGGTGACTTCGTCATCATCATCAACGCCGACAAGGTGCACCTCTCCGGCAACAAGCGGACCCAGAAGATGGCGTACCGCCACTCGGGCTACCCGGGCGGTCTGCGCTCCGTCCGCTACGACGACCTGCTTGCCAAGAACCCCGAGAAGGCCGTCGAGAAGGCCGTCAAGGGCATGCTCCCCAAGAACACCCTGGGCCGTCAGATGCTCTCGAAGCTGAAGGTCTACTCGGGCGACCAGCACCCGCACGCCGCTCAGCAGCCGGTGCCGTTCGAGATCACCCAGGTCGCGCAGTAAGTCCGGCCACCCCCTAAGACCGAAGAGAATCTGAGGAGAATCGTGGCCGAGACCACTGCCGAGCAGCCGCTCGAAGAGCTTGACATCGACAGCTACACCACCGAGTCCGAGGTGCCCGTCGAGGGCGAGTACACCTCGGAGTCCATGGCCTCCCGCTTCGGCGAGCCCCAGCCGGCCGCCGGCCTGGGCCGCCGCAAGAACGCCATCGCCCGCGTCCGGATCGTCCCGGGCACCGGCAAGTGGAAGATCAACGGTCGCACCCTCGAGGACTACTTCCCGAACAAGGTGCACCAGCAGGAAGTGAACGAGCCCTTCAAGGTGCTCGAGCTCGAGGGCCGCTACGACGTCATCGCCCGCATCGCGGGTGGCGGTGTCTCCGGTCAGGCCGGTGCGCTCCGTCTCGGTGTCGCCCGTGCGCTGAACGAGGCGGACGTCGACAACAACCGCGGTCCGCTGAAGAAGGCCGGCTTCCTGCGCCGCGACGACCGTGCGGTCGAGCGGAAGAAGGCCGGTCTGAAGAAGGCCCGCAAGGCTCCGCAGTACAGCAAGCGCTAATCACAGGGCGCTCGCGCGTACTCCGAACGCCCCGGCGGCACGCCATCGTGCTGCCGGGGCGTTCGTTTATTCACTGTCGTGGGCGTATAACGGCACAAGGCGCTCAAACGCTAATGTGATCGGATGGTCGGGTCGGGTGGTGACGCCCGGGTCGGGCGGTGACACCTGGTGCGTGCCCGGTGAGGTCGTGGTGAGCGTTCCCGTGACGCGGGAACCGCGGCCGTTCCGCGACCGTCGCACGACCGCCGAACACATCAGAAGCTCAGCTTTGTCAGTGGCACAGCCGTCGGCCGTACCGGCCGGTCCCACGCCTCGGCGGGACCTTGGTGGCGGGCCCGGACGGCTGTCGGTACTGACGCATTTTCAGGAGGACAAGTGGGACGACTCTTCGGCACGGACGGCGTGCGCGGTGTCGCCAACGCGGATCTCACGGCGGAGATGGCGCTCGGCCTGTCCGTCGCCGCCGCGCACGTACTGGCCGAGGCGGGCACCTTCGAAGGGCACCGGCCCACCGCCGTGGTCGGGCGTGACCCGCGCGCGTCCGGGGAGTTCCTGGAGGCCGCCGTGGTCGCCGGGCTCGCCAGCGCGGGCGTGGACGTCCTGCGGGTCGGCGTGCTGCCGACGCCGGCCGTCGCCCACCTCACCGGCGCGCTCAGGGCCGACCTGGGCGTGATGCTCTCCGCCAGCCACAACGCCATGCCCGACAACGGCATCAAGTTCTTCGCCCGCGGGGGGCACAAGCTCGCGGACGAGCTGGAGGACCGGATCGAGGCGGTCTACGAGGAGCACCGGACCGGCGCTCCGTGGGACCGGCCCACCGGGGCCGGGGTCGGACGGGTGCGGGACTACGGGGAAGGGCTCGACACGTATGTCGCCCACCTCGTGGGCGTGCTGCCGAACCGGCTCGACGGACTGAAGATCGTGCTCGACGAGGCGCACGGTGCGGCGTCGCAGGTGTCGCCCGAGGCGTTCCGGCGGGCCGGGGCCGAGGTCGTGACGATCGGGGCCGAGCCGGACGGGCTGAACATCAACGACGGGTGCGGATCCACCCATCTCGCGCAGCTGAAAGCCGCGGTGGTCGAGCACGGGGCCGCGCTGGGGATCGCGCACGACGGGGACGCGGACCGGTGTCTGGCCGTGGACCACACCGGGGAGGAGGTCGACGGGGACCAGATCCTCGCCGTGCTGGCATTGGCGATGCGGGAGCGGAACGCGTTGCGGTCCGACACCGTGGTCGCGACGGTGATGTCCAACCTCGGGTTCAAGCTCGCCATGGAGCGGGAGGGGATCCGGCTCGTCCAGACGGCGGTGGGGGACCGGTACGTCCTGGAGGAGATGAAGGAGAACGGCTTCGCCCTGGGCGGGGAGCAGTCCGGGCACGTCATCGTCCTCGACCACGCGACGACCGGGGACGGGACGCTGACGGGGCTGCTGCTGGCGGCGCGGGTCGCGCAGAGCGGGCGGACGCTGCGGGAGCTGGCCTCGGTGATGGAGAGGCTGCCGCAGGTGCTGATCAATGTGCCTGATGTGGACAGGTCCCGGGTGAAGACGTCGGCGGAGCTGGCGACGGCGGTCGACGAGGCCGAGCGCGCGCTGGGCGAGACCGGGCGGGTGCTGCTGCGTCCCTCGGGCACGGAACCGCTGGTGCGGGTGATGGTCGAAGCGGCTGACATCGAGCAGGCCCGGTCGGTGGCGGGACGGCTCGCGGACGCGGTGAAGTCCGCACTGGGCTGAGGTGTGACGCCTGGGGGGGGCGGTCCGGTGGGCGCGCTGGGGACGCCCCCTCCGGGGAGGCACCCCGTGAGCGCCGGGCTGCGCAGGCTCCCCCCGGCCCGCACCCGCGCCGGGTGGCTTTCCGCGCGGGGGAGTGCGGCACCCTCTTGCCGGTGCCTCCCAGGGGTGACCGCGTCTCAGAGTTTGCGGAGGCTCAGGCGCTGGACCGTGTGGTCGGGGCCCTTGCGGAGGACCAGGGTGGCCCGGCCCCGGGTGGGGGCGATGTTCTCGACGAGGTTCGGCTTGTTGATGGTCCGCCACATCGTGCGGGCGTAGTCCAGCGCCTCCTCCTCCGACACCTGCGTGTACCTCCGGAAGTAGGAGGACGGGTCCTGGAACGCGGTGTCCCGCAGCTTGCGGAAGCGGTTCAGGTACCAGCGCTCGATGTCCTCGGTGCGGGCGTCGACGTACACGCTGAAGTCGAAGTAGTCGGCGAGGCCCACCCGGGTGCGCCCGTCCTTGCCGGGGAGGGCGGGCTGCAGGACGTTGAGGCCCTCGACGATCAGGATGTCCGGCCGCCGCACGGTGAGCTTCTCGCCGGGGACGATGTCGTAGATGAGGTGGGAGTAGACGGGTGCGGTGACCTCCGACTTGCCCGCCTTGATGTCGGCGACGAACCGCGTCAGCGCGCGCCGGTCGTAGGACTCGGGGAAACCTTTCCGCGACATCAGGCCGCGCGCCTGGAGCTCCTTGGTGGGGAGCAGGAAGCCGTCCGTGGTGACCAGCTCCACGCGCGGATGCTCCGGCCACCGGGACAGCAGCGCGCGCAGCAGCCGCGCCACCGTGGACTTGCCGACGGCGACGGAACCGGCGACCCCTATGACGAAGGGCGTGCCCGACTGGGAGCCCTTCTCGCCGAGGAAGGTGTTGAGCGCGCCGCGCAGGCCGTCGGTGGCGCGGACGTAGAGGTTGAGCAGCCTGGACAGCGGCAGGTAGATGTCCCGCACCTCGTCGAGGTCGATGACGTCGCCGAGACCGCGCAGCCGCTCCACCTCCTCCGCGGTCAGCGGCAGCGGCGTCTTGTCGCGCAGCGCGCTCCACTCGGCACGGGTGAGGTCGACGTAGGGAGTCGCCTCCGGCCGCTGCCGGTGGGCGCTCCGGGGCATCGAGGAGACCGGAGAGATCACAGTCCATTGTTAACGGAGTTCGAACACGGCGACAGGTGGGCTGTGTCACGTCGGCGTCCCGTGGGGGATCCGATGATCATCTGTGAGGCGGCCGGGTACAGTGCGCGCACATGATGCGGATGCCTCCGCGCCTTCGAGAAAGAGTTCCTCCGTGAGAACCAGTTCCGTCCGTCGTACCGCGCTCGCCGCCTCCGTCGCCGCGCTGGCCCTGCTCGTCACCGCCTGCGGCGGCTCCGGCGACGACCAGGACAAGGCCGACGAGGGCAAGGGCGCGTCCGCCGCCTCCGGCGCCCCGGCGGAGGCGCTCACCGCCGCCGAGCTGGAGAAGGCCGCCCTCGCGCAGTCGGACGTCAAGAGCGGCAAGGTCGCCACCAAGCTCCCGGCGACGGACGACATCGCCGCCGGCAAGGTGAAGACGGAGGACGCCGCCTGCCTGCCGCTGGCCCGTGCCCAGGCCGCCGTGGCGCAGGGCGAGCCGGCCGCGGCCGTGAAGCGGTCCTGGACGGGCGACCCGGTGAAGCCGTCCGCGGACACCAAGCCCGAGGACGCCCTGATGGCCGCGCTCGACGTGGACAAGGCGCTGATCAACCTCGCCTCCTACGACGGCGACGGCGCCGAGCAGGCGATGAAGGGCCTGGCCGCGGCGGCCGAGAAGTGCGTGGGCGGCTACAAGGCCACCGTCGTCGGCGAGCCGATGGACGTCGTCAAGGTCGCCGCCACCGCGGCCCCCGAGGGCGGCGACGAGGGCGCCGCCGTCACGCTGACCGTGGCCGCCGACGAGGGCGTCGAGGCGCCCAACAAGATCGTCGTGGTGCGCAAGGGCGCCACCGTGGTCACCTTCAGCGCCGTGAACCTCGCGGCCATGGCCACCGGCGAGGACTTCGAGGTCCCGGCCGACGTCGTCGCCGCGCAGGTCGGCAAGCTCGGCTGACGCGGAACCTTTCCCACCGGTGCCTCGCGCACCGGTGGGAATTTCCGATTCCGGGCACGCGGAGGCCGTTTCCGGCGGCTGACGGACCGTAGGCTGCCGAGCATGTGCGGAATCGTGGGTTATGTGGGGCCGCAGTCGGCGCTTGACGTCGTGACGGCCGGACTGAAGCGACTCGAATACCGGGGCTACGACTCGGCGGGCGTCGCCGTGCAGGCCGACGGCGGACTGGCCACGGCGAAGAGGGCCGGGAAGCTGGTCAACCTGGAGAAGGAACTGGCCGACCGGCCGCTGCCGACCGGGACGACCGGCATCGGCCACACCCGGTGGGCCACGCACGGCGGCCCCACCGACGCCAACGCCCACCCGCACATCGACGACGCGGGCCGGGTCGCCGTCGTCCACAACGGCATCATCGAGAACTTCGCTGCCCTGCGCGAGGAGCTGACCGGGCGCGGGCACGAGCTGCGCTCCGAGACCGACACCGAGGTCGTCGCCCATCTGCTCGCCGAGGAGTACTCCGCCTGCGCCGACCTCGCCGAGGCGATGCGGCTGGTGTGCCGGCGGCTGGAGGGCGCCTTCACCCTGGTCGCCGTGCACGCCGACGAGCCGGACGTGGTGGTCGGCGCGCGCCGCAACTCGCCGCTGGTGGTGGGTGTCGGGGAGGGGGAGTCGTTCCTCGCCTCCGACGTCGCCGCGTTCATCGCCCACACCCGCGACGCGATCGAACTGGGGCAGGACCAGGTCGTCGAACTGCGCCGCGACGCGGTGACCGTGACGGACTTCCAGGGGGCTCCGGCCGACGTCCGCGCGTACCACGTCGACTGGGACGCCTCGGCCGCCGAGAAGGGCGGCTACGCCTCTTTCATGCTCAAGGAGATCGCCGAGCAGCCGAAGGCGGTCGCCGACACCCTGCTGGGCCGCATCGACGGCTCCGGCTCGCTGACCCTGGACGAGGTGCGCATCCCGGCGGGCGTGCTGCGCGAGGTCGACAAGGTCGTCATCGTCGCCTGCGGCACCGCCTTCCACGCGGGCCTCATCGCCAAGTACGCCATCGAGCACTGGACGCGCGTGCCGTGCGAGGTGGAGCTGGCGAGCGAGTTCCGCTACCGGGACCCGATCCTCGACCAGCAGACCCTCGTCATCGCCATCTCCCAGTCCGGCGAGACCATGGACACCCTGATGGCGCTGCGGCACGCCCGTGAGCAGGGCGCCAAGGTGCTGGCCATCTGCAACACCAACGGATCGACGATCCCGCGGGAGTCGGACGCGGTGCTGTACACGCACGCCGGTCCGGAGGTCGCCGTCGCGTCGACGAAGGCGTTCCTGACGCAGCTGGTCGCCTGTTATCTGGTCGCGCTGTACCTGGGGCAGGTGCGCGGCACCCAGTACGCCGACGAGATCCGCGCCGTGGTGCGGGACCTCGCGTCGATCCCCGGCGCGGTCGAGCGGGTCCTTCGGACCATGGAGCCGGTACGGCGGCTCGCCCGCTCCCTGGCCGAGAAGAACACGGTGCTGTTCCTGGGCCGGCACGTGGGCCACCCGGTCGCGCTGGAGGGTGCGCTGAAGCTGAAGGAGCTCGCCTACATGCACGCCGAGGGGTTCGCGGCCGGCGAGCTGAAGCACGGGCCGATCGCGCTCGTCGAGGACGGCCTGCCGGTCGTCGTGGTCGTGCCGTCGCCGCGCGGACGGTCCGTGCTGCACGACAAGATCGTCTCCAACATCCAGGAGATCCGCGCGCGCGGCGCCCGCACCATCGTGGTCGCGGAAGAGGGGGACGAGACGGTCGTCCCGTACGCCGACCATCTGATCCGCGTCCCCGTCACGCCGACGCTGCTCCAGCCGCTGGTGGCGACCGTGCCGTTGCAGGTGTTCGCCTGCGAGCTGGCGACCGCCCGCGGCAACGAGGTCGACCAGCCGCGGAACCTCGCCAAGTCGGTGACCGTGGAGTAGGGGGCCGGAGGGCCCGTCGCTTTAGGGTGCCCGCATGAGCATCATCGGAGTCGGGATCGACGTCGCCGAGATCGAGCGGTTCGCCGCGTCGCTGGAACGCACGCCCGGGCTGGCCGAGCGGCTCTTCGTGGAGAGCGAGCTGCTGCTGCCCAGCGGGGAACGGCGCGGCATCGCCTCCCTGGCGGCGCGGTTCGCCGCCAAGGAGGCACTGGCCAAGGCGCTCGGGGCGCCCGCGGGGCTCTACTGGACCGACGCGGAGGTGTGGTGCGAGGACAGCGGGCGGCCGCGGCTGCGGGTCAAGGGGACCGTCGCCGCCCGCGCGGAGGAGCTGGGGGTGCGCTCCTGGCACGTCTCGCTGAGCCACGACGCCGGGGTGGCCTCGGCCGTCGTGGTCGCGGAGGGGTGAGGGACCGTGGAATCCGCGTGGCCCGGGGTGGCCGTCGACCTTCCCGCCTGGGGTGATGCGCTCCTGGTGGTCGCCGCTGTCCTCACCGTCGTTCTCGCCCTCGTACGCCTCCTGCGAAAAAATCGTCGATGAAGGTGCGTGCTTCGCAGAAGTGGGGGTACATGCGGGGAGCCGGATCGGAGCGGGGGCACGTATGAGGGAGGGCTTTACTGTGACGTCGACAATGGCACGGACGGACCAGGCGCAGAGCGTGACCGAGCTGCCGGAGGTCGCGGATCCCGGCCAGGTGGCGCCGCAGGACGCGCGTGAACTGTCCCGGCAGTTCTTCCGGCGGCTGACGGAGCTGGAGGAAGGTACCCACGAGTACCAGTACGCGCGCAACACGCTGATCGAGATGAACATGTCCCTGGTCCGCTACGCGGCCGGCCGGTTCCGCAGCCGCGGCCCGGAGGAGATGGAGGACATCGTCCAGGTCGGCATGATCGGTCTGATCAAGGCCATCGACCGGTTCGAGCTCTCCCGCGAGGTCGAGTTCACGTCCTTCGCGATCCCCTACATCGTCGGCGAGATCAAGCGCTTCTTCCGCGACACCTCGTGGTCCGTGCACGTGCCGCGCCGGCTCCAGGAGGCCCGGGTGCAGCTCGCCCGCGCCACCGAGGAACTGCGCAGCCGCCTGGGCCGTACGCCCACCACCGCCGAGCTGGCGCAGCTGATGAGCCTCACCGAGGCCGAGGTCAACGAGGCCCGGCTGGCCGCCAACGGCTACAACTCCGCGTCGCTGGACGCCGCCATCGGCAGCGAGCCGGACGGCGAGAGCGTGCTCGCGGACTTCATCGGCGCCGAGGACGCGGCGCTGGGGCTGGTCGAGGACTTCCACGCCCTCGCCCCGATGATCGCCGAGCTGGACGAGCGTGAGCGGAAGATCGTCCACTGGAGGTTCGTGGAGGAGCTGACGCAGGCGGAGATCGGTGAGCGGCTGGGCTGCTCGCAGATGCACGTGTCGCGACTGCTGTCGCGGACCCTGAAGCGGCTGCGGGCGGGGATGCTCTGCACCAACTGACGGGCTGAGCGCGAGCTTCGGGAGCGGGGTGCGGCGCCCAAGGCGTCGCACCCCGCTGTGTCGTGCGGCCCGCCCGGCGGATCGGCCTGCCTAGCAGATCGACTGCGCGCTGTTCACCAGGCGGTTGTTGCGGAAGGTGATGTTCTCGCCGCAAGGGCTCTCGCGGATCGAGGAGTTCGTCACCGTGAGGTTCTGGACGGTGATGTCCCTGTTGTTCGGGAACTCCGAGCGGGCCGCCAGACGGATCTCGCCGCCGCCTGTGACCGTGCCGCTCTGGGCCGCGAGGGTCACGTTGTAGCAGTTCTCGATCAGGATCGCGTTGTTGCCGGTGTTCGAGAGCGTGATCCTGTCGATCGTCGCGCCGCCGCTCTCCGAGACGCAGAACACGCCGCGTCCGCCGCCGCGGGCGATCACCTCGCCGACGCGGATGTTCGTCGCGTAGCTGCTGCCGATCCGGCCGTTGCGGTTGGCCATGCGGAAGGCCGCGTAGCCGGTGCCGGTGCCGGCGTTCTCCGCGTCCACCTTCGTGACCGTGGCGTTGACGGTCTGGTTGAGGAGGAGGCCGGACTCGCCCACGTTGCGGGCGGTCACCGTGCCGACGGTCAGGCCGTCGACGCCGTACGTCTCCACGGCGTGACTGGACGCGCCGGACACGTACACGGTGTCGATACGGACGTTGCGCGTCCACCGGCTGGTGTCGCCGCGGTTGTCGATGCGGACGCCGAGGCCGCGGGACAGACGCATGTCGATCTGGCCCAGGACCACGTTCTCCACGTTGCGCAGGAAGATGCCGTAGAGCGGGGCACCGGTGACGTTGAGGTGCTGCACCTCGATGTCGCGGGTGCCGCGTGAGTAGACCGGCGCCTGGTCGCCGGAGCCGGTGCCGGTGACGTCGATCGTGCCGCAGACGTCGAGGACCGTGTAGCTGGGGAGCGAGATGCGGGAGCCCGCGGAGAGGGAGCCGGAGCCGCGGACCACGACGCGTTCCTTGCTGGTGCGGTTCGCGGTGAGCGCGCCGATCGCCGCCTGGACGGCGGCGCGCATGTCGGTCCCCGTGTAGACCGTGCTGCTGCCTCGGCGGGCGGTCCAGGTGGAGCCGTTCTTGACGGCTTCGGCGTGGTACGTGCCGTCGCCGCAGGCTGCTGCGCGGGCGGGGGCCGGGGCGGGGGCCGGCGGCTGTGCGGCCGCGGCGGGCGGGGTGAGGGTGGTTGTCGCCGTGAGGAGGGCCGTGGCGGCTGCTGCGAGTAACGCGGCTCGGCATCGCATGCGTCGCATGGGGTTCTTGTCCTTGTCGTCATGTCGTCGAACCGGTTCGAGTGAATCGATTCATCCGGTGGGGGCCGGGAGTGTGGCAAGGGCGCCGGGCGGAGTCAAGAGGTCCTGGGGACAGGAGAGCAGGGGAAGGGAGGGCAGGGGGCGGGGCTTCGGGGAAACTCGGAGGCATGCGGACTGCTTACAGCGTGGAGACGGTCAGGGCGGCGGAACGGGAACTGATGGCGCGGCTGCCGGAGGGGGCGCTGATGCAGCGCGCTGCCGCCGGGCTCGCCGCGGCGTGCGCGGATGTGCTGGGGCGGGTGTACGGCAGCCGGGTGGTCCTGCTGGTCGGCAGTGGGGACAACGGGGGCGACGCCCTGTACGCCGGCGCGCGGCTGGCTCGGCGGGGGGCCGGGGTGCGGGCGGTGCTGCTGGCGCCGGGGCGGGCACATGCGGGTGGGCTGGCCGCCCTGCGGCGGGCGGGGGGTTCCGTGGTGGCGGACGCCGGGAGCGCGGTGGGGCTCGTCGAGCGGGCCGATCTCGTCGTGGACGGGATCGTGGGGATCGGGGGGAAGGGCGGGCTGCGGGAGGAAGCGGTTCCGTTGGCCGAGGCCGCTCGGCGGGGACGGGACCGGGGACGGGGGGTCGTGGTCGCGGTCGACCTGCCGAGCGGGGTCGACGCGGACACGGGGGAGGTGCGCGGGGCCGCCGTCCGGGCGGATGTCACGGTCACCTTCGGTGCGTACAAGCCGGGGTTGTTGATCGATCCGGCTCGGGAGTACGCGGGGGTCGTGCGGTTCGTCGACATCGGACTGGAGCTGGAGCTGGAGCCGGACGGGGCGGGGGCGAGGGCCGCTGCGGCTCGGGCGGAGGCGCTGCAGCACGGGGAGGTGGCGCGGTTGTTGCCGGTGCCGGCTGCGGAGAGTGACAAGTACCGGCGGGGGGTCGTGGGGATCGCGGCCGGGTCCGCGCGGTATCCGGGGGCGGCCGTGCTGGCGGTGGCCGGCGCCCTGCGGGGTGGCGCCGGGGCCGTGCGGTACGTGGGACCGGCGGGGAGCGCGGTGCTGGCTCGGCATCCCGAGACGCTGGTGTCGGAGCGGGGGCCTGCGCGTGCGGGGCGGGTGCAGGCGTGGGTCGTCGGACCGGGGGCCGGGGACGACGCGGCGACGGTGGGGGAGGTGCTGGCGGCGGACGTGCCGGTGCTGATCGACGCGGACGGGTTGCGGCTGGCGGAGGCCGGGGCGGTGCGGGGGAGGGGCGAGCGGGGGGTGCCTACGCTGATGACTCCCCATGCGGGGGAGGCGGCCGCGTTGCTGGGGGTCGAGCGGGAGGAAGTGGAGGCGGGGCGGCTGGCGGCCGTGCGGGAGCTGGCGGCGCGGTACGGGGCGGCTGTGCTGCTGAAGGGGTCCACGACGCTGGTCGCGGAGGCGGGGGGCGGGGGTGCGGTGCGGGTGAACCCGACGGGGACGCCGTGGCTGGCCACGGCGGGGAGCGGGGACGTGCTGTCGGGGCTCGGGGGGTCGCTGCTGGCGGCGGGGTTGTCGGCGGTGGACGCGGGGAGCGTGGCGGCGTACGTGCACGGGTTGGCGGGGCGGTTCGCGGCGGAGGGGGCGCCGGTGAGTGCGGAGGATGTCGCGCGGCGGATTCCGGAGGCCTGGCGGAGCGTGGCGCGGGGCTGAGGCTGCATGCCTGCGGTGTGGGCTTCTGCCTGGTCAGGGTGAGGTCCGATGCCTGCGGTGCGGGTCTCTGCGGCTGAGGTCCGACGCCTGCGGCGCAGGGGTCTGTCCGGTGGGGGCCGGTGCAGCGCCCACGGGGGGTGGGTGGTGCGGGGCCGCGGTGGGGGCGGTCGTCCTCGGTCCGGCGCGAGAGTGCGTGCTGAGAGGTGCGGGGCGCGGACGCGCCGGCCGCTGCGGGCGCCCACCCCCGCCCCGTCCCCTCCCCGCCGTACGCGGCCACGCCCCCGTAATCCGCGGGCGTTCGTGCCGCCTCGGGTGGGCGCGGCGGCGCCCCGTAAGCGCCGGGTTGCGCGAACATCCCCCGGCCCGCGCCCGCACCGGGTGGTGCGAGACCCCGGTGTGTGCAGCACACGTTCGTTGGCGGGCACCCACGCCGGGTGCTTCCGCACAGACGTCCCCTGGACGGCACCCCACCCGAACGGCGGGACGGTCGCGCGGAGCGCGAAGGCGCCGCTCCTCCCGTGGGGGTGTGGGGGCTCTGAGAGACTGTCGGGGATGAAAGAGACAGGTGACCTGCACGGCGCGGAACTCCGAGCCCGTGCTGTGATCGATCTGGCCGCCGTGCGGGCCAACGTGCGCACCCTCCGTGAGCGCGCCCCCGGTGCCGCCCTGATGGCCGTCGTCAAGGCCGACGGGTACGGGCACGGCGCCGCTCCCTGCGCCCGTGCGGCCGTCGCCGCCGGTGCGACCTGGCTGGGCACCGCCACGCCCCAGGAGGCGCTCGCCTTGCGCGCGCCCGGCGCCGGTGTGCCGGACGACGTCCGGATCATGTGCTGGCTGTGGACGCCCGGCGGGCCCTGGCGCGAGGCGATCGAGGCCGACGTCGACGTCTCGGTGAGCGGGCTGTGGGCGCTGGACGAGGTCACCGCCGCCGCCCGTCTCGCCGGCCGCGCCGCGCGGGTCCAGCTCAAGGCGGACACCGGGCTCGGGCGCGGTGGCTGCCAGCCCGGTGACTGGGCCGAGCTGGTCGCGGGCGCGCTGCGTGCCGAGGCCGAGGGGCTGCTGCGGGTGACCGGGCTGTGGTCGCACTTCGCGTGTGCCGACGAGCCGGGGCATCCGTCGATCGCCGCCCAGTTGTCGACGTTCCGGGAGATGGTGGCGTACGCGGAGGCGCGGGGTGTGGAGCCCGAGGTGCGGCACATCGCCAACTCGCCCGCGACCCTGACGCTGACCGAGAGCCATTTCGACCTGGTGCGGCCCGGCATCGCGGTGTACGGCGTCTCGCCCAGCCCCGGGATCGGTACGCCGATGGAGCTGGGGCTGCGGCCGGCGATGACCCTGACGGCGTCGCTGGCGCTGGTGAAGAACGTGCCGGGCGGGCACGGGGTCGGTTACGGGCACCACTATGTGACTCCGGGGGCCACCACTCTCGGTCTGGTGCCGCTCGGGTACGCCGACGGCATTCCGCGGCATGCCTCGTCCGCCGGACCCGTGCTGGTCGAGGGGAAGTGGCGGACCGTCGCCGGGCGGGTCGCGATGGATCAGTTCGTCGTCGACCTGGGCGGCGACGAGCCGGGGCCGGGGGCCGAGGCGGTCCTGTTCGGTCCCGGTGACCGCGGTGAGCCCACCGCGGAGGACTGGGCGCAGGCGTGCGGGACCATCGCGTACGAGATCGTCACCCGGATCGGCAGCCGTGTCCCGCGTGTTCACGTGAACGGGGAAGAGAGCGGGTAAGGGCCCTTGCGTGGGGTCCGGGGAAGGGGAGCGGTACGTGAGCGAGAGCAGTGCGCAGGCCGTGACGGCCGCGTCCGCCGGGGGATGGCGCCGGGCGACCGGTGTCGCGGGCCTCGCGATAGGCGTGCTGGCCACCGGGGCCGCCGCCGGTGTCGCCGTCGAGCGGATGACGGTCGGCCGGGGCCTACGCCGCAAGGCCCGGCTGGTCCTGGACTCGGCGGGGCCGTACGGCTCCCTGCGCGGCATGCCCGGCAAGGCGTACGCCGACGACGGCACCGAGCTGTACTACGAGGTCGACGAGGTCGAGCCCGAGGCGCAGGAAGGGCGGCGGCGGCGGTTGTTCGGGCGGCGGGCGCCCGCGCCGGTGACCGTGGTGTTCAGTCACGGGTACTGCCTCAGCCAGGATTCCTGGCACTTCCAGCGGGCCGCGCTGCGCGGTGTGGTGCGGACCGTGCACTGGGACCAGCGCAGTCACGGGCGTTCGGCGCGGGGCGCCGCGCAGGTGGAGCGCGGGGAGCCGGTCACCATCGAGCAACTCGGGCGTGATCTGAAGGCCGTGATCGACGCGGCCGCTCCTGAGGGGCCGCTGGTGCTGGTCGGGCACTCCATGGGCGGGATGACCGTGATGGCGCTCGCCGAGCAGTTCCCGGAGCTGGTTCGGGAGCGGTGCGCGGGGGTCGTCTTGGTGGGGACGTCGTCGGGGCGGCTGGGGGAGGTCAACTTCGGGCTGCCGGTGGCCGGGGTCAACGCGGTGCGGCGGGTGCTGCCCGGGGTGCTGAAGGCGCTGGGGCAGCGGGCCGAGCTGGTGGAGAAGGGGCGGCGGGCGACGGCCGATCTGTTCGCCGGGGTCGTGAAGCGGTACTCGTTCGCGTCGCGGGACGTGGATCCCGCCGTCGCCCGGTTCGCCGAGCGGATGATCGAGTCGACGCCGATCGACGTGGTGGCCGAGTACTATCCGGCCTTCGGTGATCACGACAAGGCGGAGGCGCTGGCGCACTTCACGGAGCTGCCCGTGCTGGTGCTCGCCGGGGTGGGGGATCTCGTGACCCCGAGCGAGCACAGCGAGGCCATCGCCGATCTGCTGCCCGGGGCCGAGCTGGTGCTCGTGCCGGACGCCGGGCACCTGGTGATGCTGGAGCACCCCGAACAGGTGACCGACCGTCTCGCCGACCTGCTCGTCCGCGCGGGCGCCGTGCCCGCAGGAGCTACCGTGGGTGGCTATGGAAGCAGCAGCACCGCACACCCCGGCTGAACTGACCGTCACCTCCCCCGAGCAGATGCGCGACCTCGGGCGGCGGCTCGCCAAGCTGCTGCGCGCGGGCGACCTCGTGCTGCTCTCCGGCGAGCTGGGGGCCGGCAAGACGACCCTGACGCGCGGGCTGGGCGAAGGGCTCGGGGTGCGGGGCGCGGTGACCTCGCCGACGTTCGTCATCGCCCGGGTGCACCCCCCGCTGGGGGACGGTCCGCCGCTGGTGCACGTCGACGCCTACCGGCTGTCCGGCGGGCTCGACGAGATGGAGGACCTCGACCTCGACGTCTCGCTGCCCGAGTCGGTGGTCGTCGTGGAGTGGGGCGAGGGCAAGGTCGAGGAGCTGACCGAGGACCGGCTGCACGTCGTCATCCACCGTGCGGTCGGTGACACCACGGACGAGTTCCGGCACGTGACCGTGCGGGGGCTCGGCGCGCGCTGGGCGGGGGCGGAGCTGGGTTCGCTGTCCGCCTGAGCGTTCCGACACGGTGTCGGCATGGTGTTGCGTCCGCGGTGTCCGGCGTGGTCACATGGTATCCAGCTCGCGGTTAGGTATGCCTAACCGCGTCCGCCCCCGACGTCCAGGAGGCGTCCATGCCGGCCATCCAGAGCAGGCGTGAGCCCACGCCGCGACCGGTGCCCATGCGTGACCTGCTCGCCGCCTGCGCGGCGGCCGCCGCCGTCTCCACACCGCCGCCCGCCCCCGAGCCGCGGCGGGAGGAGAAGGCGGCGCGCGGCCGTCGCGAGGCCGCGTAGCGGACCTACGGCACCACGACGACCGTTCGCCCGATCGTCGCGAACGTCCACATCACCGCGGCGTCCTCCCGCGTCTCGCGGATCCCGCCCGTGCGTTCCCGCGGGTCGAGGACGGGCGCCGAGCCGTCGACCGCCGCGCTGAACCCGATCGCCGTGCCGTCGACGCTGGCGAACCGCACGACGTGCTCCACCGGCACGCCGTCCGACCCCGTCACGGAGCCGGACCGGGAGGTGACCCGGTAGGTGCCCGGCGCCGGGTCGACCGTGCTGGGGCTGACGCCGAAGGTGCGGCGCACCGTGCCGCCCTCGTCCACCAGCCACACCCGGTCGCGGCCCAGCGAGTAGACGACGCGCTGCCCCTGCCCCGAGCGCGGGGGCAGCGCGGCCGGGTGGCCGCTGCGGGGCCCCTTCGGCGCGGGCGCCGGAGAGCCGGACGCCCGCTGGCGCAGGTCGGGCGGGACCGTCTCCGCCGCCCGGTGGCCGAGGTGGCCGACCGTCGCGAGGGCCGCCGCGGTCAGCCCCGCCACGATCATCGAGCTGGTCCCCGCCATCGACGTCACCCCTGTCCTGCTCTGTCCTGCTCCGCCCTGTCCTGTGCGGACGTGACGCGACCGTAGCAGTCCGTGACCGTCCGGCCCGTGCGGCCGTGGCCGGGGCGCGGGAGCCGTAGGCTGTTTGCGTGCTCTTGCTCGCTCTGGATACCGCCACCCCCGCCGTCACCGTCGCGCTGCACGACGGCGACGACGTCATCGCCTCGTCGAGCCAGGTGGACGCCCGCCGCCACGGTGAACTGCTGCTCCCGGCCGTCGACCGGGTGCTCGCCGAGGCCGGTCTGCGGCTCGACGCCGTCACCGGGATCGTGGCCGGCACCGGCCCCGGCCCCTACACCGGCCTGCGGGTCGGCCTGATGACCGCCGACGCCTTCGGGCTCGCCCTCGGCGTGCCCGTGCACGGTGTGTGCACGCTGGACGGCCTGGCCTACGCGGCCGACCTGGAGGGCCCCTTCGTCGTGGCGACCGACGCCCGCCGCAAGGAGGTCTACTGGGCGCGGTACGCCGACTCGCGCACCCGCCTCACCGGCCCGGCCGTGGACCGCCCCGCGGACATCGCCGGCCAGGTCGCCGGCCTGCCCGCGGTCGGCGCGGGCGCGCTGCTGTACCCGGACACCTTCCCCCGGGCGCACGAGCCGGAGCACGTGAGCGCCGCCGCCCTCGCCCGGCTGGCCGCGGAGAAGCTGGCGGCGGGCGAGGAACTGCCCGCGCCCCGGCCGCTGTACCTGCGGCGGCCCGATGCCCAGGTCCCCAAGAACTACAAGGTGGTCACCCCCAAGTGACGGGAACCGAGACGGTCGTCCTGCGCGAGATGCGCTGGTGGGACATCGACCCCGTGCTGGAGCTGGAGCGCGACCTCTTCCCCGAGGACGCGTGGTCGCGCGGCATGTTCTGGTCCGAGCTGGCCCACTCCCGCGGGCCCGGCGCGACCCGGTGCTACGTCGTCGCCGAAGAAGGCGACCGGATCGTCGGCTACGCCGGCCTCACCACCTCCGGCGCGGAGGGCGACGACGGCGGCGCCCCGGCCGCCGACATCCAGACCATCGCGGTCACCCGCGACCACTGGGGCACCGGACTGGGCTCGCGGCTGCTGACCGAACTGCTGCGCGCGGCCACGGCGTTCGAGTGCGCCGAGGTGATGCTGGAGTGCCGCGTCGACAACGTCCGCGCCCAGAAGCTCTACGAGCGCTTCGGCTTCGAGGTCATCGGAGTCAGGCGCGGCTACTACCAGCCGGGCAACGTGGACGCGCTGGTCATGCGCTTGACCGGCCCGTCCGCCTCCGTGACCCCGGGCCACCCCGTCAACGGCGTACAAGGAACCGAGACCCATGGCTGACGAACCCCTGGTACTGGGGATCGAGACCTCCTGCGACGAGACCGGCGTCGGCATCGTCCGCGGCACCACCCTGCTCGCGGACGCCGTCGCCTCCAGCGTCGACGAACACGCACGCTTCGGCGGCGTCGTCCCCGAGGTGGCGAGCCGCGCCCACCTCGAGGCGATGGTCCCCACCATCGAGCGGGCGCTGAAGGAGGCGGGGGTCGGCGCCCGCGACCTCGACGGCATCGCCGTCACGGCGGGACCCGGGCTGGCCGGCGCGCTGCTGGTCGGCGTCTCCGCCGCCAAGGCGTACGCCTACGCCCTCGGCAAGCCGCTCTACGGGGTCAACCACCTCGCCTCCCACATCTGCGTCGACCAGCTGGAGCACGGGCCGCTGCCCGAGCCGACGATGGCGCTGCTGGTCTCCGGCGGCCACTCCTCGCTGCTGCTGTCCGCCGACATCACCTCCGACGTGCGTCCCCTCGGCGCGACCATCGACGACGCGGCGGGCGAGGCATTCGACAAGATCGCCCGGGTGCTGGACCTCGGCTTCCCCGGCGGCCCCGTCATCGACCGGTACGCCCGCGAGGGCGACCCGGACGCGATCGCGTTCCCGCGCGGCCTGACCGGCCCCCGCGACCCGGCGTACGACTTCTCCTTCTCCGGTCTGAAGACGGCCGTGGCCCGCTGGATCGAGGCCAGGCGGGCGGCGGGCGAGGAGGTGCCGGTGCGGGACGTGTCGGCGTCCTTCCAGGAGGCCGTCGTGGACGTGCTCACCCGCAAGGCCGTGCGGGCCTGCAAGGACGAGGGCGTCGACCACCTGATGATCGGCGGCGGCGTGGCCGCCAACTCCCGGCTGCGCGCGCTGGCCGAGGAGCGCTGCGAGGCGGCCGGCATCCGGCTGCGGGTGCCGCGCCCCAAGCTGTGCACGGACAACGGCGCGATGGTGGCCGCCCTCGGCGCGGAGATGGTCGCCCGCAACCGCGCGGCCTCCGACTGGGACCTCTCGGCGGACTCCTCCCTCCCGGTCACCGACCCGCACGTGCCGGGCGCCGCCCACTCCCACGACCACGTCCACGAGACCGCCCGGGAGAACCTCTATCCATGACCGTCGCGCTGATGTGGGAGGCCCGCGCGGTCCCCGGCCGCGGCCCGGACCTGCTGGCCTGGGCCGAGGAACGGGCCCGCGAACTCCCCCGCCGCCCGGCCCGCCGCGAGGTCTTCCGCGCCCCCCAGGACCGCGTCCTCGTCATCACCTGGTGGAACGCCCCCCTCGACGCGGACCTCCCCGAACTCCCGGAACCGGAGGGCACGCTGGTCACGCGGGCGGTGCACCGGTGGCGGTTCGAGTCGCTGGGGAGTGTGTGATCCCGGGGCGGCCGGCTCCCGTCGCGTCCGGGCCGGCGCGGCTTCGGCCGGATGAGAGAAACTTTCGGAAGATCGGCCGAATGTTCCGGCCCGTCGAAGGGGTTCGTCCTCGACGCTCGCGGAGATACGATCGCCGCCATGACTTCCCCGCAGCCCGCTGAGACCCGGACCCATGGGCGCAGCACGCAGACCGCGACGCTCGCCGAGATCGCCCGCGAGGCGGGTGTCTCCGCGCCGACTGTTTCGAAGGTGCTCAACGGCCGCGCCGACGTCGCCCCCGGCACCCGTTCCCGGGTCGAGGAACTGCTGCGCACCCACGGGTACCGGCGCCGCCGAGCGGAGGCCAGCCGCTCGCCCCTCATCGACCTGGTCTTCCACGAGCTGGAGAGCGCCTGGGCCATGGAGGTCATCCGGGGCGTGGAGAACGTCGCCCGGGACGCGGGGCTGAGCGTGGTGCTGTCCGAGAGCGCGGGACGGCTCACGCCCGGCCGTACCTGGGCCGACCAGGTCGCCGCCCGCCGCCCGCACGGCGTGATCCTCGTGCTGTCCGGCCTCGACGAGTCCGGGCGCGCGCTGCTGACCAGCCGCTCCATCCCCTTCGTGGTGATGGACCCGGCCGGTGACCCCGGCACCGACGTGCCGTCCATCGGCGCGACCAACTGGCAGGGCGGGCTCGCCGCCACCCGGCATCTGATCGAGCTGGGCCACACCCGGATCGGCGCGATCAGCGGGCCCTCGCGGATGATGTGCAGCCGGGCCCGCGTCGACGGGTACCGGGCCGCCCTGGAGACCGCCGGGCTGCCGGTCGACCCGGAGCTGATCGTCACCGGCGACTTCCACCACGACGCCGGCTACCGGCAGGGGCTCGCCCTGCTGCGCCGCGAGGACCGGCCCACCGCCGTGTTCGCGGGCAACGACCTCCAGGCGCTCGGGCTGTACGAGGCCGCGCGCGAGCTGGGGCTGCGGATCCCGGAGGACCTGAGCGTGGTCGGGTTCGACGACCTGCCGGTGGCCCGCTGGGTGGGCCCGCCGCTGACGACCGTGCGGCAGCCGCTGACGGAGATGGCGGAGGCGGCGGCCAAGCTGGTGCTCGACCTGGGCAAGGGCGAGGACGCCCCCGCGGCGACCCGCGTGGAGCTGGCGACCAGCCTGGTGGTGCGGAGCAGCACGGCCGCGCCGGCGGGCCGGCGGGAGCCGGGTCGGTTTCACGTCTGAGAATTTCCCAAGAAAAACGTCCGGGGAGCGCCGGACGTCATAATTCGGACGTATGTTCCTGATGGTGACGGCACATCAGGGGACAAGCGGGGACAGCGCCGGAGGGGACGCCGGGGGCGCGGACATACGCGCGGCCGCACGGCCCGGCCGGCGGAGGAGACGGGCGCTCAAGGCCGCCGGGGGCGTACTGGCCGGGCTGCTGCTGCTCGGCGCGGGCACGGCGGTCTGGGCGTATCTGCGGCTGGACGGGAACATCCGCGGGGTCGACATCGACCAGGCGCTGGGCGACGACCGTCCCGCCAGGGGTGAGATCACCCCGGAGCCGTCGCCGTACGGGGACCCCTCGCCGCTGCCGACCGGGTCGCTGAACCTGCTGGTGCTCGGCTCCGACTCGCGCGGCGGCGCGGAGAACCGGAAGCTGGGCGGCGGGGAGGGCGGCAGCGCGCGGTCCGACACCGCGATGGTCGTGCACCTCGACGCCGGGCGGACCGCCGCGACGGTGGTCAGCGTCCCCCGCGACACCCTCGTCGACCGGCCCTCCTGCCCGCTGGGGGACGGGGGGTCGACACGGCCGGCGTCCGGGGTCATGTTCAACACCGCGTACGAGGTGGGCGGGCCGGTGTGCGCGGTGAAGACCGTCGAGACCCTCACCGGTGTCCGCATGGACCACTACGTCGAGATCGACTTCGCCGGGTTCGCCCGCCTGGTCGACGCGCTCGGCGGGGTCACCGTCACCACCCGCCAGGACATCGACGACGACCGCAGCCGCCTCACCCTGGAGGCCGGCACCCACCACCTCGACGGCACCCGGGCGCTCGCGCTCGCCCGCACCCGGTACGACGTCGGCGACGGCAGCGACCTGGGCCGCATCACGCTCCAGCAGGACCTGGTGAAGGCGCTGGTCGGGCAGATCACCGAGCTGGACCTGCTGACCAGCCCCACCGTGCTGTACGAGGTCGCCGACGCCGTCACCGGGGGCCTCACCACCGACACCGGTCTGGACTCGCTCGGCGAACTGGTCACGTTCGCCCGCAGCCTGGAAGGGCTGACCGCCGACCGCGTCACCACCGTGACCATGCCGGTGCTGCCCGCACCCTCCGACCCCGGCCGGGTGGTGCCGGACGAGCCCGAGGCGGGACGGCTGTGGGCCTCGCTGCGGTGAGCGAAAGATCTTTCCGGGCGGGTGTCGATTTCCGTCCGTCCCGTTCGACGCGGGGGTGAGAGGCCGGGAAGGACCGGCCCCGCACACCACGAGGAGGCGTCATGCCCCGCTATCTCTCCCTCATCCGGATCGACGAGAACGACTCCCCCGAGGGCGGCCCCAGCCCCGAGCTGATGCGGCGCATGGGCGAGCTGATCGAGGAGATGACCAAGAACGGCGTCCTGCTGGACACCGCAGGGCTGACCCCGACCGCCCAGGGCTCCCGGGTCCACTACGAGGGCGGCCGGCTGTCCGTGACGGACGGACCGTTCACCGAGACCAGGGAGGTCGTCGGCGGATACGCCCTCCTCCAGGCCAAGGACAAGGCCGAGGCGATCGAGTGGACGAAGCGGTTCCTGAAGGTGCACGAGCCGCACTGGACGGTGACCTGCGAGGTCCGGGAGATCGAGGAGGGCTGACCGGCCCCGCCCGCCCGCGGAACCTGCTTGGCCTCACCGCCGTACGGGTGTCTGATGGTGGGCTGTGACACCACAGCCCACCGCCGGACCGGACGCCACGGCCGGGACCGTCGAGACCGTGTTCCGGATGGAGTTCCCGCGGGTGGTCGCCGCGGTGGCCCGGATCGTCCGGGACGTCGGCATCGCCGAGGAACTCGCGCAGGACGCCCTGGTCGCGGCCCTGGAGCAGTGGCCGCGGGACGGGGTGCCCGGCAACCCGGGCGCCTGGCTCATGACCACCGCCCGCCGGCGCGCCGTCGACCTGGTCCGCCGCCGGGAGACCTACGCCCGCAAGCTCGCCGAGATCGGGCGGGACGCCGACCTGGTGACGGCCCCTCCGGAGCCGCCCGCCGGCCCGGACGACATCGACGACGACCTGCTGCGGCTCGTCTTCACCGCCTGCCACCCCGCCCTCTCCGCCGAGGCCCGCGCCGCCCTCACCCTGCGGCTGCTCGGCGGCCTCACCACGGCCGAGATCGCCCGCGCCTTCCTGGTGCCGGAGGCGACGGCGGCGCAGCGGATCGTGCGCGCCAAACGCACCCTGGCCAGGCAGAACGTCGCCTTTGAGGTGCCGTACGGGCCCGACCGCGAGGCCCGGCTCGCATCGGTCCTCGACGTCATCTATCTGATCTTCAACGAGGGGTACGCGGCCACGGCCGGCGACGACTGGCTGCGCCCCGCGCTGTGCGAGGACGCGCTGCGGCTGGCCCGCGTGCTGTCCGGGCTGATGCCGAAGGAGCCCGAGGTGCACGGGCTGACCGCGCTGCTGGAGTTCCAGGCGTCCCGCACCGCCGCCCGCACCGGTCCCGACGGCGAGCCGGTGCTGCTGAAGGACCAGAACCGCGCCCGCTGGAACCGCATGCTCATCGCCCGCGGTGTCACCGCCCTCGCCCGCGCCGACGCGGCCGCCTCCGGCCCCCCGGGCCCGTACGCCCTCCAGGCGGCCATCGCCGCCTGCCACGCGCACGCCTACCGCTACGAGGAGACGGACTGGCCGCGCATCGCCGCCCTCTACGGCCTGCTCGCCGCCCGCACGCCGTCCCCGGTGGTCGAACTCAACCGCGCGGTCGCCGTCTCCATGGCGGAGGGACCGGAGGCGGCGCTGCCGCTCGTGGACGCCCTGACGACGGAGCCGGTGCTGCGCGACTACCACCTGCTGCCGGCCGTCCGCGGCGACCTCCTGGCCCGCCTCGGCCGGACGGAGGAGGCACGGGAGGAGTTCGCACGGGCGGCGGAGCTGGCGGGCAACGCGCGGGAGCGGGAGATGCTGCGGGGGCGGGCCGCGGAGCCGGGCGGCTGAGCGGGGCGCCGTCGCGCACCGCCTGACCCCCGTCGCCCAGCTGTCGAGCGCCCCACGCGGCCATGCGGGCCCCGCCCGGTGCTCAGGCGCGGAGCCCGCCGCCCGAAGACCGGGCACCCGCACGTGGACCGGTTCGCCGCCCGCCACCTGCCGGGCGGCGGCCGCACCCCCGTGCGGGGGCGGCCGTGTCCGCGCGTGGCGCGCTCGACGGCTGGTCGGTGGGCCGGGCTGCCGGGCGGCGCGAACCCCGCGCGCGGCGGCTTCCGGCGAGTACGCGGGGCGCCCGCGTGTCACCCGGCGCCGCCTGGCCGGAACGGCGCCGTGTGCCGCCGGACGGCGGAGGTCCGCGGCCCGTCGGGGCGCCGTGACCCGGCGGGACGGCGCCGGTCAGCGCACCGGGTGGCCCAGGAGCATCGTCGGTGCGCCGGCGACCCGGGTCAGGAAGACCGTGACCGCCGCGGTGCCGTGCGGCTTCGGGAGGGCCTTGCGGCGCAGCTCCTCCGGTTCGACGGCCGAGCCGCGCTTCTTGACCGTCAGGGTGCCGACCTGCCGCTCCCGGAGCAGCGCCTTCAGTTTTTTGACGTTGAAGGGGAGCCGGTCGGTGATCTCGTAGGCCGTGGCGTACGGGGTGGGGCTCAGGGTGTCCGTGGTGATGTAGGCGATGGTCGGGTCGATCAGGCCGCCGTCGAGGGTTTCCGCGACCTCGGCCACCAGGTGGGAGCGGATGACGGCGCCGTCGGGTTCGTACACGTAGCGGCCGACCGGGCGGACCTCGGGGTCGGGGAGGCCCCGGGAGACCAGGGTGTGCGGGCCCGGGAGCAGGGTCGCGCGGATCGTGCCCGGGGCGGTGCCGAACCACAGGACCGCCTCCTTCACGTCCCCGCCGTCGGAGATCCACTCCGCCTCGGCCCCGGCCGGAACCGCCTCGTGCGGGATGCCGGGGGCGATCTTCAGGGCGGCGGCCCGGGGGGCCCTCAGTGCCGCCTGCACGGCCCAGGACAGGGGAGGCGAGTACGCCTCCGGGTCGAAGATCCGGCCGCGTTTCGACGAGCGCCGGGCCGGGTCCACGAACACCGCGTCGTACCCGGCGGTGTCCACCTCCGTCACATCCGCCTCGCGCACCTCGATGAGGCCGGCGAGTCCCAGCGCGTCGGCGTTGGCACGGGCGGCCGCGGCCGTCTGCGGGTCCCGGTCGACGGCCAGGACGCGGATACCGGCGCGGGCCAGGGCGATCGCGTCCCCGCCGATCCCGCAGCACAGGTCGGCGACCGACCGCACCCCCGCCGCCCGCAGCCGCTCGGCACGGTACGCGGCGACACCGCGCCGGGTCGACTGCTCCACCCCGTTCGGCGTGAAGAACATCCGCCCCGCGTCCTCCGCCCCGAACTTCGCCACCGCCCGCTGCCGCAGCCGGGCCTGGCCGAGCGCCGCCGACACCAGCTCGGCGGGGTGTTCGCGGCGCAGCCGGGTCGCGACGGCGAGTTCGCGGGCCGGGTCGGTGTCGCGCACCTCGTCGAGGAGGGCGCGGCCTTCGGGGGTGAGGAGCGGGGCGAGGTCGTTCACCGGGTCATTGTGGGCCAGTCGGTGGACCGTGCGCCTCCGGCCGCGGTGTCGGGGCGGACGCGGGCCGGGCGGCTGCGAGGATCCGGCCCCATGCGAGTAGTAGGACAAAACGATAAAAAGCGGATGCGGCGGGCGGGGGCGCGGACCGGTCTCGCCGCCCTCGCGCTCGCGGCCCTCGCCTCGGGATGCGGCCAGGGCGGCGACACGGTCGAACCGGCCGGCGGCCGGCCCCTCCAGGCGCCCCCGGCCCGCGCCCTCGACTCCTACGCCACCAAGCTGCGCGCCGCGCAGGCCGCACGGGCCGCCGCGGCGAAGCGCTGGGGGCTGAAGAAGGTCCCGCTGGCCGCGCCGCCGCCCCCGGCGAAGAAGCCGCGCATCACCACCCGGGACGGCTTCGAGGTCGACGGGCACGAACGGCTCGGCCTCCCGCCGGTCTTCACCACCGTCCCGGTCGAGGAGAAGGTCGTCTTCCTCACCATCGACGACGGCGCCGAGAAGGACCCCGAGTTCCTGCGGATGATGACCGACCTGCGGGTGCCGTACAGCGCCTTCCTCAGCGACTACCTGGTCAAGGAGGACTACGGCTACTTCAAGGACATGCAGGAGCGGGGCGTGGCCCTGCACAACCACACCCTCCGCCACCCGTACCTGCCGGCCCTCTCCCACGCCGAGCAGAAGCGCGAGATCTGCGGCATGCAGGACGTCGTCGAGAAGCGCTACGGCACCCGCCCGGTCCTCTTCCGCCCGCCCTACGGCAACTACGACAAGGCCACCCTGCGCGCGGCCAAGAGCTGCGGCATCACCCACGTCCCGCTGTGGAACGAGGAGGTCTTCGCCGACCGCTGGGAGTACCGCGAGTGGGACCGGAAGATCCGCCCCGGCGACATCGTGCTGTCCCACTTCCGGGGCCGCGGCGACTGGAAGGGCACCATGCCGGACATGGTCCGCCGCTTCCTCGACAAGGTCACGGCCGAGGGGTACGCCGTGGGCAGGCTGGAGGACTACCTGTGACTGTGAGGCGGCGCGGGACCCCGCGGGCTCTCCCGGCGGTCCTCGCCCTGCTCGCCGCGACCGCCGGATGCGCGGCCCCGCCCGGCGCGGGACACGTGGCCTCCCGCGCCGGCGCGACGGCGAGCGCCTCCGCCCGGGCGCCGCTCCCGCCCGTCGTCGACCACGTCGCCACCGGCGACCCGGTCGTCTTCCTCACCTACGACGACGGCGCCGAACGCGACCCCCGCTTCATCGACCTGGTACGCGCACGCAGACTGCCGGTCAGCATGTTCCTCACCGACAGCGTGATGGGCCCCGGCTACGGCCACTTCGCCCGCCTGCGCGCGGTCGGCGCGAACCTCCAGAACCACACCCTCGACCACCCGGCCCTGCCCGGCCTGCCCCTCGCCGCGCAGCGCGCCCAGATCTGCGGCCAGCAGCGCAAGCTCGCCGCCCGGTTCGGCGTCCGCCCCCGCCTCTTCCGCCCTCCCTACGGCCGCCACGACGCCACCACCCTGCGCGCCGCCGCCGAGTGCGGCATCGCCGCGGTGGTCCTGTGGCGCGTGACCCTCGAACCCGACGGCCACCTCACCTACAGCCACGGCCCGCACCGCCTGCGCCCCGGCGACATCGTCTCCGTGCCGTCGGGCGAGGCCCCGCCCCTGACCCTGGCGGAACGCACCGCACGGCTGCTCGGGGAGCTGGAGGAGCGGGGCCTGAAGGTGGGCAGGCTGGAGGACCACGTAGGTGTGATGTCCAGCCCGTCCGGCGCCTGAGGACGAGGCCCGCGGGGCCGGAGGGGGGCCGGGGGCGCGGCCCTCGGCGGACGGCCACCTCACCGCCCTCACCTCACCGCCCCCACCGCACGGCTCCGTGCCGGAAACCGCCCCCGCCCCCCGACGCGCCGCACGGCAATTGGCACTCCGCTTGACCGAGTGCTAATCGCGGTCATAGTCTCAGGTCTGGCACTCCCCCCTGGAGAGTGCCAACAACGCGACGGGCAGGTCCGGCACCCGCGACGACGGATCGACCTGGTCGCCACCTCAGACAGTTAACCCCGTGAGATCTCCGAAGGGGGAGGTCGGATCGTGACGACCGCCAGCTCCAAGGTTGCCATCAAGCCGCTCGAGGACCGCATCGTGGTCCAGCCGCTCGACGCCGAGCAGACCACGGCTTCGGGCCTGGTCATTCCGGACACCGCGAAGGAGAAGCCCCAGGAGGGCGTCGTCCTGGCCATCGGTCCGGGCCGCTTCGAGGACGGCAAGCGCGTCGAGCTCGACGTGAAGGTCGGCGACGTCGTTCTGTACAGCAAGTACGGCGGCACCGAGGTCAAGTACAACGGCGAGGAGTACCTCGTCCTCTCGGCTCGCGACGTCCTCGCGATCGTCGAGAAGTAAGGGGACCCCGGGGCCTGCCCCGGACGACTCGACCTCGTAGCAAGTACTTCTGCTCGAACACTGCGCCCCTGGCCCCAGCATCCGACAAGGAGCCGGGTGGCCCAGGGGCGCAGTGATTTCACCTAGATTTCCGAGAGGGCTCCCGCTGCCATGGCGAAGATCCTGAAGTTCGACGAGGACGCCCGTCGCGCCCTCGAGCGCGGCGTCAACAAGCTTGCCGACACGGTCAAGGTGACGATCGGCCCCAAGGGCCGCAACGTCGTCATCGACAAGAAGTTCGGCGCCCCCACCATCACCAACGACGGTGTCACGATCGCCCGCGAGGTGGAGATCGAGGACCCGTACGAGAACCTCGGCGCGCAGCTCGTGAAGGAGGTGGCGACCAAGACCAACGACATCGCGGGTGACGGCACCACCACCGCCACCGTGCTGGCCCAGGCCCTGGTCCGCGAGGGCCTGAAGAACGTCGCCGCCGGCGCCTCCCCGGCCGCCCTGAAGAAGGGCATCGACGCCGCCGTCGCCGCGGTCTCCGAGGACCTGCTCGCCTCGGCCCGCCCGATCGACGAGAAGGCCGACATCGCCGCCGTCGCCGCGCTGTCCGCCCAGGACCAGCAGGTCGGCGAGCTCATCGCCGAGGCGATGGACAAGGTCGGCAAGGACGGCGTCATCACCGTCGAGGAGTCCAACACCTTCGGCCTGGAGCTGGACTTCACCGAGGGCATGGCCTTCGACAAGGGCTACCTGTCGCCGTACTTCGTGACGGACCAGGAGCGCATGGAGGCCGTCCTCGACGACCCGCAGATCCTGATCACCCAGGGCAAGATCTCCGCCATCGCGGACCTGCTGCCGCTGCTGGAGAAGGTCATCCAGGCCAACGCCTCCAAGCCGCTGCTGATCATCGCGGAGGACGTCGAGGGCGAGGCCCTGTCCACCCTGGTCGTCAACAAGATCCGCGGCACCTTCAACGCCGTCGCCGTCAAGGCGCCCGGCTTCGGCGACCGCCGCAAGGCGATGCTCCAGGACATGGCGGTCCTCACCGGCGCCACGGTCGTCTCCGAGGAGGTCGGCCTCAAGCTCGACCAGGTCGGCCTGGACGTGCTCGGCTCCGCCCGCCGCGTCACCGTCACCAAGGACGACACCACGATCGTCGACGGCGCCGGCAAGAAGGAGGACGTGGAGGCCCGCGTCGGCCAGATCAAGGCCGAGATCGAGACCACGGACTCCGACTGGGACCGCGAGAAGCTCCAGGAGCGCCTCGCGAAGCTGGCCGGCGGCGTGTGCGTGATCAAGGTCGGCGCCGCCACCGAGGTGGAGCTGAAGGAGAAGAAGCACCGTCTGGAGGACGCCATCTCCGCGACCCGCGCCGCGGTCGAGGAGGGCATCGTCTCCGGTGGTGGCTCCGCGCTGGTCCACGCCGTCAAGGTCCTCGAGAACAACCTCGACAAGACCGGCGACGAGGCCACCGGTGTCTCCGTGGTCCGCAAGGCCGCCGTCGAGCCGCTGCGCTGGATCGCCGAGAACGCCGGCCTCGAGGGCTACGTCATCGTCTCCAAGGTCGCCGAGCTGGAGAAGGGCAGCGGTTACAACGCCGCCACCGGCGAGTACGGCGACCTGGTCAAGGCCGGCGTCATCGACCCGGTCAAGGTGACCCGCTCCGCCCTGGAGAACGCCGCCTCCATCGCCTCCCTCCTGCTCACGACCGAGACCCTGGTCGTCGAGAAGAAGGAAGAGGAAGAGCCGGCCGCCGCCGGTGGCCACGGCCACGGCCACGCCCACTGACGACCCGAGTCGCCAGAACCCGAGCTGAGGCCCGGCGCCCCGTCCGCACGGACGGCGGTTGCCGGGCCTCCGCCGTACCCCGCCGCGGTACCCCTGCGCCGTCCCCTGTCCCGCCCCGCCCGATCATGGAACCGCACCACGCCCGACCGGAGTCTGAGCACACGGCGGCCGAAACGAGAGGGGGACGGCGATGGACCAGGTGCGGTACGGGGAACGCTCCCGCAACCCGCTCGCGCGCACCGTGCGGCTCACCGAGCACGCGCTGTGCCGCGGCGGCCGGACGACCCCGCTGGAGGAACTGAACCTCGCCGCCATGGCCGAAGCGTTTCTGCGGGGCGCCTGGCTGGGCGGCGGAGGCGCGGAACGTCCCCTGCAGGCACTCCCTGAGGGCGCCGGCCTGGTCCCCGTCACCCGGGCGACCGGCACCTGCGTACCCCTGAGGGTGCGTCAGGCGGCGGCCTTCGCCCGCGCGCTCGGCGAACTCGCGGTGCGCCGCTGCGGCGGCCCCGGGCAGGTCGCCGCCCTCGCCGCACGGGCGCGGCAGGAGGGCGTACCGCTGTGGATCGCCCGCCGCTACGCGCACGGCCCCGCCGGTCCGATCGCGGTGGCCGTGGACCGCCGCCAGGTCCGCGTCGACGTCTGGGGCCCGTACGCCCCCGCCGTCCGCCTGCGCGCGCCGTACGGCTTTCGGGGCAGCAGCACCTCCGACACGGACACCGGGCTGGTCCTGACCGTGGGGGACGCCGTCGCCCGGCTCGTGCTGCGCAAGAAGTTCCGGAAGTCCAGAAGCGCGGTGGAGATCCGGCTGCCCGACCGGCAGTGGACCCTGCGCCGGGGGGACGCGGCGAGCTCCTGGCTGCTGCGGGGTGAGACACCGGTCGCCCTGCTGACCCGGCCGCCCCGCGGGACGGCCCCCGCCCCCGGCGCCCTGCTGCTGCCGCTGGCCGACGTCCGCCACGAGAGCCCCGACCCGCTGGACGCCGTGATGGCCCACGCGGTCGCGGTGTCCTTCGGCCTCGGCGACGCGACGGGCCTGGCCCGCTTCCGCTCCGCCGACCCGCGCCGCGACACCGGCGACGACGGCTGGGACTTTCCCTGGTTCAGCAACCTCGGCCGCGGCCGCGACGACAACGAACCCGGCGGCGGCGACGGCTGGGGCAGCGACGGCGGGGACGCGGGGGACGGAGGCGGCGGAAGCGGCGACGGGGGAGGGGGCGACGGGGGCGGCGGAGGCGGGGGTGAATAGGCTCCCGAATCCGAGTCCGGGGTCCACTCCGGTCGGCTGGGGCATCATGTCCGGACCGGCGGTCGAGGAGAGGAGGGCGAAAGGTGTCGTTCCTGAAGTTCGCCAGCGACGAGGTCCTGGAGATGGCCGACACGCTGGAGACCAGCGGCGGCCAGATGAAGTCAGCGTCCAAGGAGCTCAAGCACGCCGACGCCCGGCAGATCGGTCACAGCGGCATGGAGTCGGCCTGCGACGACTTCGCCGACTCCTGGAACTACGGTTTCGGGGAGCTGGCGAAGCTGACCAAGGGCGTGTCGAAGTTCGCGCGGAAGGCGTCCGACGAGTTCACCGGGCTCGACCGGAAGCTGGCGGAGGAACTGCGCAAGAAGCGCGCCGAGGGAAAGCAGTAGCCGCGCGTCACTCGAAGTCCGGGCCCTCCCGAGCCGGCGCGTCGAAGGTGAAGGTGCGCCCGATCTGCGCCAGCCGCGCGCCGTAGGAGTCGAGCAGGAACACCGACGGCGTGGAGATCGTCACGTACACGCAGTAGTCGCGCGGGGCGGGGACGACCAGTTGCAGCGTCGCCATGGGCAGCCGCGGGCGTACGGTCTCCCCGGGGGCGAGGTCGGCGGCGATGTCGCCGAGGCCGGACTCGGCGACCAGGCGGGCCGGCAGGGTGACCATCCGCAGGGACGTCGACATCACCGCCGGGCCGCACGGCAGCTTGGCCGCGAGCACCATGTCCTGCCGGCCCTGCACGCCCTTGCCGAGCGGGAAGTCGAGCTCGCGCAGGTCGCTCTCCCGGGAGAAGAACCTGCGTTCCTTGGCCCGGTAGATTCCTTCGGCGGTCAGCAGCCGGTCGCGGTGTCCGCTCGGCCGCACGGTCACCGCCAGCAGCCCCATCGACAGACGCTCCTCGCCCCCGACGTCCTCGGTGCCCAGGCACAGCGCGGTCATGTCGACCGTTTCCTCGCCGCCCCGGGACAGCCCCGGCTGGGCGGCGCGCAGCTGCTGCGCGACCGCGGCCAGGTGCGTCTCGTCGGCGTCGGGGACCAGCCGGATCAGCGACTCGTACCAGCCGTCGACGGCGCCGGGGTCGGGAAGCCGCACGAACTCGTCGGGAATCGTGCAGCGGAACGCGTAGGGCACCTGCCTGCCGTCCGCTGCCTCGACCGTGCTCCCGGTCATGCGGCGGTCCCGAGGGCCGACCGGTCCAGATGCCTGGTGAAGCTGTCCCCGGCCGCGGTGAGCGTGGCGGCCGGGTCGAACCGGGTGCCCAGCGGTCCTGGCGCGAGGGTGGTGGGCTCGTCGTCCGGCGGCTCGTAGGCGGCGAATCCGGCGATCGGGCCGGCGACGGGGATGTCCGAGACGTTCCAGTCGCCGTCCGTCCAGCGGCCGTCGTTGGCGTTCGAGCCGGCGGCGAAGCCGACCCCGGTGACGGTGCCGGTGATGTCGAGGGCCGTCCCGGTGGCGACGTGCACCCAGCCGCGGCCGGCCATGGCGAGCCCGCGCATCGAGTTGGCCATGCCGCTGGGTATCTTCGCGAGGTTGCTCCAGCCGCCCGGCCCGATCCTGCCGAGCGTCGCCATGAAGCCCTCGGCCGCCCGCAGCGACCGGCCGGACTGCACCAGGAGCCGTCCGCCCTGGGCGAGCTTGGCGCCCGCCAGGCCCACCCCTCCCGCGACCACGCCGAGCGCGTCCCAGGCGAGGGTCTCCCAGGTCACGCCCTCGGCGCCGCCGATCATGGCAGCGCTGTGCGCGGCCAGCGCGCCGAGTCCCACGAGGAAGCCGATGAGTCCGAGCGCGCCCACGCCGGTGCCGAGCATCAGCGCGACCAGGCACACCACGCCGATGACCATGGCGATGTCGGCGAGTAGGTCACCGACGAGCTTCCAGAAATTGGGGTCAGTGATGGTGTCCCACGCGTCGGAGAGGAACTCGGTGAGGCCGTCGACGAGGTCGTCGAACCAGCCGGGCTCCGGCGGGGCGTCGTCCGCGGCGTCCCTGAGGACCCGGGCGGTGGTGTCCGCCGCGGCGATGTACTCGAGATGCAGGGTGCGGGCACGGCCCCGTACAGCCTCCAGCTCGCCGTTGGCCGTGTCGTAGGCCCGCCGCTTGTTCTTCGCGGTCTTCTCGTGCTCGTCCTTCTCGTCGTCCGACATCGAGGAGGTGTCGTCCGGCAGGCCGTCGAGGGCGCCCTTGGCGGTGCGGACCCTTTTCTCCGCGGCGACGGCCTCCTCCTCCAGGGCGCGGGCCCGCGCCTGGAACCGGTCGAGGCTGGTTTCCCAGGCGGCGAGGGCACGGTGGGCGGAGCCGAGGGAGTCGAGCGCGCGCTTGAGGTAGGGCGGGATCTTGTCGACGGACTTGAGAAACGTGTCGGCGGCCTGACCGGCCCAGATGCCGTCGGACGTCCCGATCCTGCCGAGCTGCGTCTGCGCCGTGCCGCTCTCCCGGTCGACCCGGCCGATGGCCTTCACCATCAGCCGGACGGTCTCCAGGTCTCCCGGTGCGGGATCGAAACCGAGAGCGGGGTACTTCGACGAGCCCACTGGATGTCCCCCTCGAGTCGTGCGTCGTGTCGCAGGACCGGTGCCCGCGTTGGGAAACCGGTCCGTTCGGGTGATAGGAAGCTATCCACGCGACGAACGTCCGCGCCACCGCCGCCGTCACATCGTCACGCGATCATGACGTCGTACCGGCGCGGCACGGCGGCCGGACCGACCAGGAGGCGAGATGCTGCTGCAGGCGCAGCTCAAGGCGCTGCTGCGGGAGGGCGCGCGCGGCGCCGAGCGGTACGACGTCCGCCACACCCAGCGGTCGTGGCGGCAGTTCGCAGCGTTCGCGTACGTCGTCGAGCAGTACGGCTACCGGTACGACGGGCTGTCCCCGCTCTCGCCCAAGGGCAGCCCGAACCCGTACTTCGCGTTCCGGAGGATGCCGGACGCGGCGGAACGGGCAACGCGGGCTGCCGCGCTGCATCCGGACGCCTTGAACGGCGGTCCGCTGCCGGGCATGCGTCCCGGCGCGCGCCGCCTGGAACCGCTGCCGGAGGCGCGGCGCGAGGTGGACCTCCTCCACGCCCGCATCATGGTCGACTACAGCCGCACGCACCGGCGCCGCGGACTGTTCGTGCTGCTGCTCCTCCCGCTGGTCATGCTCGTCCCGCTCTTCCAGGCGGGCTTCTCCCGGGGAGCGGTGCTGATCTGCGCCGGCATCTGGCTCCTGTTCGCCGTCCTGTGGGCTCTGGGCCTGCTGATCGCCCGGCGCCGGCGCCACAGGTACGGCCGCGTCCTCCAGGAGGCGGGCATCACCTGGCCGCCGGCGTGAGCCGGGGCGGCCTCAGCTCGCCCAGACTTCCGCGTCCTCGGCCGGGACGGTGGTGGCCAGGCCCAGTTCCTTGCGGGCGGGAACCGTCTTGTTCGGGTCGATGAGGGTGAACGCCTGGTCGTAGGCGAGGTAGAAGGTGTCGGCGTCGGGGGCGTTCGCGGCCTTCTCCCACTGATCCGCCGCCTTGGCGAGCGTCGTCCGGAGCTTGCCGACCTCGGTGCCCTCGATGCCGTCCAGTTCCTCGACGTGCGTGCCGAGAGCCTCCGCGACGGCCTTGGCCTGCGCCTTGTAGTCCTTCAGGGCGGCCTCGACGTCGTCCGTCACGGGCTGGTGGGCCCACAGGGCCTCGTAGACGGCGTTCGACCCGTTCAGGAACGTGAGCTGGTCGGGCTCGAAGGACTCAGCGGTGTCCAGCGAGCCCTTGAAGGTGCCCTTCTCCGTGCTGTACGTGCAGGTCACCAACCGGTCGTTCGTCGCCCAGCTCTCGGCGGTCGGGGTGTAGTACGACAGGCCGACGCCCTGGGGCAGTACCCAGGTGTCCGGGGCGAACTTCTGCGCCTCGGCCGGGCAGCGGGTGTCCGCGATCGTCGTGACGGTGTCCTCGCCGGGGAACTTCCCTCCCTGCCGGATCGCGAACTCGCCGACCACCTGGCCCTGATGCGCCTCGTCGCAGGGCACGATCTCGACGAGGTACGCCTCGCCCTCGGCCTTTCCGTTCGGGTTGTAGCAGTCCCCGACGTCCAGCGAGAACACCGAACGCTGACGGGCGGCCTTCTTCGCGCCGTCCTTGGCGCTGTCGACGGCCTCGGAGACGTCCGAGCACCCCACCGCACCGGCCGCGAGCACGGCGACGACGGCGGACAGGCCGCGAAGTGAACGGTACGGGGCACGGACGGCCATGGTGTCTCCAACCTGCGGTGCGATGCGCGGGGAGGCCTCACCTCCCCTGCGCCTGTGACACGCGGAGGTCCGGAAAGGTTGTAACACCGCCGCTTCAGCGCGCCGTCGAGGTGCCTGGGATGCCTGCATGCCCGAGCCGGGACGGAGGAAGTACCGCAACCGGTTCGTCGCGTGGGCGGTGGTGTGCGTGGCCGGTCTCGCCGCCACCGACGCGCTGACCGGCTCCCCGCCCTCCGGCGGTACGCCCACCAGCTCGAGCTGCGCCGACCGCATCGCGGAGATCGAGGCCCGGCTGGCCGAACTCGGGAACGAGGACACGGGCCACGCCCTCGTGGCCTTCGCCGACGGCTCGGCCGACACCGGACACGACTGCGACGACGAGCTCCGCGAGCACTTCGACGGCGACCCGTGAGCCGCCGGCCCATGAGCCGCTCAGGTTCTGCGGCGGCCTTCCCGCTCCGCTCAGACCTGTTCCTTCAGCCGGTGCGCCACCGTGCCGCTGTCCAGCGGACCGGCACGGGGTGGTGGTGAGGTGGGGCAGCGGCGGCAGAGGGTTTCCTCACCGGCCGGCCGGAAGAGCGTGGCCTGTACGTGGCCGCCCTCGCATGCACGGAGGGCCGCGAGTCGGCTGGACGGGCGCGCAGGGGCGGGCCGTTCGGCGGCGGACGCGCCGCTGGGTGCGGGCGGCACGTCATGGAGCAGGTGGCGCAGAAGGCCGCCGGGGCGGTGGACCGGAGCGCCGTCGTCGGGGAGGCCGCGCAGGATGTGCGTGCGGACGGCGCCGGGGGTGTGACCGGCCGCGAGCCGGCGGGAGCCTCCTGCCGGGACCACTCCTCGTCCTCGGCACCCCCGGCCGGGACCAACTCGGCGGCGCTGCGGGGGTCGAGGGCCCGCACATAGGCCTCGACGGCTTCACGGGCACCGTCGGGGGATGCCGAGGACGAGGCCAAGGGCGAGGGTGCCGAGACCGCGGACTGGGCCGGTCACGGCCATTCACCTCCCGGGGGGAGACCCGTGTCCCCTCCGCCGTCAGCGGGGCCCGTACTTGCGGCCGGTCTTCGAGGAGATGCCGCCCAGCAGGTTCCGCGGGACCAGCTTCGACGCCCCGAGCAGCACCTTGTACCGCGGGTCCGGGACGGACAGCGACTTGCCCCGGGCGAGGTCCGCCAGCGCCGCCGCGGCGACCTTGTCCGCGTCCAGCCACATCCACCGGGGGATGTTGTCCGTGCCCATACCGGCCCGCTGGTGGAACTCGGTGCGCACGAAGCCGGGGCACAGCGCCATCAGGCGTACGCCGTGACCGGCCAGGTCCTGCGCCGCGCCCTGGGTGAACTGCACGACCCACGCCTTCGACGCCCCGTACGTCCCGCGCGGCACGAACGCCGCGGTCGAGGCGACGTTCACGACCCCGCCGCGTCCGCGCTCCCGCATCGCCTCCACCGCCGCCGACGTCAGCCGGAGCACGGCCTCGCAGTGGACCTTGAGCATCATCAGCTCGTCGGACACGGGGACCTCGAGGTAGCGGCCCTTGTGCCCGAACCCGGCGTTGTTGATCAGCAGGTCGACGGGGTTCCTGCGGTCGCCGAGCCGGCGTTCCACCGCCTCGATGCCCTGGTCCTCGGCGAGGTCGGCGGTCAGCACCTCCGCCTCGATGCCGTGGCGGTCGTGCAGCTCGGTCGCCTGTTCCCGCAGCCGGGCGGTGTCCCGGGCCACGAGCACCAGGTCGTGCCCCTCGGCCGCCAGCCGCCGCGCGAACGCGGCACCGATCCCCGCCGTCGATCCCGTAATCAGAGCCGTTGTCATGGCCCAAGAGTAGTTACCCGGAGCGGAGACGTCCGCTCTGCGGTCCGGGCCGACGCCGGGCCGCCACCGGGCCGTGCGGCCCCGCCGGGCCGGCGCCGGGCCGACCGAGCAGGGGCCGGCTCGCGGTCAGACCTCGGCGGTCGCACCCGACTTCTCCACGTGCTCCCGCGCCATCCTCAGCACCTCCGGGTGCAGCGCGTCCCCCGCCGCCAGCAGCCGGGGGAGCAGGGCGCGCTCCGTCGTCACCGCGCGGAACTGGAGGGCCACCGTCACGTCGTGGTCCGGGCGGTGGGCGATGCGGACGGCGTCGCCCGCGCGCACCTCCCCGGGGGTGATCACCCGGAAGTACGCTCCCGGCGCGCCCCGCTCCGTGAACCGCTTGACCCAGCCGTCCTCGCCCAGGTGGCCCTGGAAGGTGCGGCAGGGGATGCGTCCTGAGGTGACCTCCAGGACGACCTCGGGTCCCACGGCCCAGTGCTCGCCGATCAGCGCGCCGGAGACGTCGACGCCCAGGGTGGTGAGGTTCTCGCCGAACGAGCCGTGGGGCAGGGCGCGCCCCAGCGTGCGCTCCCACTCGTCGAGGTCCTCGCGGGCCACCGCGTACACCGCCTGGTCGTCCCCGCCGTGGTGCCGCGTCTCGCACACCGCGTCACCGGCCAGACCGCTCCCGCCGGCGCCCTTCGGGCCGGGCGCGGCCACCCGCACCGGCCCGTCCACCGGACGCTTGTCGATGCCGGTCAGGCCGTCACGCTGGCCCGTGTACGGGACGGGCCGGGGCCGGCCCAGATTCACAGACAGAAGCTTCATGCGGTGCACGGTAAGGCATGCACATCAAAGCGTCGACGTGTTTATTTCCTCTTGATCAAAGGCGTACTTATCCCTGTGCGTATCCTGGCAGGGTGATCGAAGCCCGCCACCTCCGCGTGCTGCGCGCCGTGGCCTCCACCGGTTCCTTCTCCGCCGCCGCCCGTGAACTGGGATGCACCCAGCCCGCCGTCAGCCAGCAGATGAAGGCCCTGGAGACGTCCGTCGGCACGCCGCTGCTCATCCGCTCCGGCCGTGAGATGCGGCTGACCCAGGCCGGTGAGGCGCTGGTGCGGCACGCGGCGGGGATCCTCGCCGGGCTCACCGCTGCCGAGGAGGAGGTCGCGGCCATCGCCGGACTGCGCGCGGGGCGGGTGCGGCTGGTGTCGTTCCCCAGCGGCAGCTCCACGCTCGTGCCGACCGCCCTCGCCGCGCTGCGCGACGCCCACCCCGGCACCCGGGTCTCACTCGAGGAGGCCGAACCGCCCCGCTCCGTGCGGATGCTGCGCGAGGGCGACTGCGACATCGCCCTCGCCTTCCGGTACGAGGGCGCGGCGGGCGGGGAGGAGTGGGACGACCTGGTGGTACGGCCGCTGCTGTCGGACCGGCTGGTGGGACTCGTGCCGGAACGGCACCGGCTGGCGCGGGCGGGGTCGGTCGCCATCGGCGAACTCGCGGGGGAGCCGTGGATCGCGGGCTGCCCGCGCTGCCGGGGCCAGCTCGTCGAGGTGTGCGAGACGGCCGGTTTCACGCCGCGCATCGACTTCGCGACCGACGACTACCCGGCGGTCGCCGGTCTGGTCGGCGCGGGGCTCGGCGTCGCGGTCCTGCCGCAGCTCGCGCTGGAGTCGCTGCGGCCGCGCGGTGCGCGCACCGTGGACCTGGAACCCGCCGTGCGGCGGGAGATCGTCGCGCTCACCCTGCCGGACCTCGCCCAGGTGCCCGCGGTCACCGCGACGCTGGAGAAGCTGGCGGCGGCCGCCGCCAGGTGACGCCCCAAGGGCACGCGGGCGTGCCCGGGATTCTTTAGAGAAACGTTCCTTCAGGTGTTCGAGGCGGTGGCGTGTCCGCCGGCGCCCGACGCCGACACCAGCCGGTTGCGCGCCCGCCCCATCAGCTCTTCGCGTTCGTCCTCGGTCAGGCCGCCCCACACGCCGTACGGCTCGCGCACCGCCAGCGCGTGTGCGGCGCACTCGGCGCGCACCGGGCACCTCATGCAGACCTCCTTGGCCGAGTTCTCACGTGCGCTGCGGGCGGCGCCCCGTTCGCCCTCCGGGTGGAAGAAGAGCGAGCTGTCCACCCCGCGGCAGGCAGCCAGGAGCTGCCAGTCCCACAGGTCCGCGTTCGGTCCGGGAAGGCGGGAGAAATCTGCCATTGCGTGACCCCTTGTAGCCGTGACTGGGCGGATCCGGTGTCCACAACCGTACAACTGCGATCAAAGGAGATGAAAATATGACTCATTGCGAATTTAGCTCTGGACACTGATGAAAGGGAAGAAAAGGGTCTGAATGGGGCATGAGTTGTGGTGAAAGTCCGGGGGTGCGCCGCGCGTGTCTCCACCGTGAGCACCTCCTCACGTAGAGTGCCGAAGATGGCAGACGGCCCCGTAACTCTTTCGAGTGACCGTCGTTGAGAGTGCGAGGCGGTTGAAGGAACAAGCGCTCGGGCGGGCGTCCGAGACGGTCGACCGCACAGGTGTCGATTTCGTACCAGCCTGGAGGCTCAAGGTGACGCGCATCAGCTGCGGAGGGCGGCCATGACTTCCGTCCTCGTCTGCGACGACTCCCCGCTTGCCCGAGAGGCGCTCCGCCGCGCGGTCGCGACCGTGCCCGGCGTCGAGCGCGTGACGACGGCGGCCAACGGCGAGGAAGTGCTCCGCCGCTGGGGCGCCGACCGCTCGGACCTGATTCTGATGGACGTACGCATGCCCGGTCTGGGCGGCGTCGAGACAGTGCGGCGGCTGCTCTCCGCCGACCCCGGAGCACGCATCATCATGCTCACGGTCGCCGAGGACCTGGACGGCGTCGCCCTCGCGGTGGCCGCCGGGGCCCGCGGCTACCTGCACAAGGACGCCTCCCGGGCGGAGCTGCGCGCCACGGTCACGCAGGCGCTCGCCGACCCGACCTGGCGGCTCGCCCCGCGCCGGCTGCGCTCGGCCGAGATGGGCGCGGCGCCCACGCTCACCGCGCGTGAGATCCAGGTGCTCGAGGGGATGAGCCACGGCCGCTCCAACGCGGAGATCGGCCGCGAGCTGTTCCTCTCCGAGGACACGGTCAAGACGCACGCGCGCCGTCTCTTCAAGAAGCTCGGCGCCTCGGACCGGGCCCACGCGGTGGCGCTCGGGTTCCGGTGGGGTCTGGTGCGGTAGGCCGACCCGTCCCTCGGACCGGGCCGGCCGGGACGCGGGGCGCCTCGCGGGCGCAGGGGCCGGATGCCGATGCGGATCCGGACCTCGATCCGGTGAGCGGTTGCCCCGCCGGACGCGGTGTCCGGGTCCCGCGGAGCGGAGCCGGGCGGCGATCCGGTTCCCGGTCGTGGTCGCCGCGCCGCGCGTTCCGTGCGGGACGCCGGCCGGTGCGGTGGCCGTACGGGCGGTCTGCGTACGGACGCAGGCGTCCTCCGCGGACGGCAGCGTGCCGGCCGCCGGCAGCCCTGACCTCCCGCACGCTCGTGTGTCGCACGCCTCGTCGCGCCGCATGCCGGCCGGGGCGTGCCGGAACCGGCGCACTCCCGCGCCCGAGCCCCGTGTCCGGTGGGCGGGCCCTCTCTGTGCGGGCCCGCGAAGGGCCTGCCGCGCGGGCCGGCGCACAGGCCGGACGTGGTGTTCGCCGCGGCCGGGAAGGACCCACTGCTCGTTTCGCGGCGGATGCCGCATCCTTGAGGTGTGGAGTTCCTCGGGGACGAGTCGATCGAGCGGAAGGGGAGGGCGCAAGGGATGAGTTCCGGCGCACCTGCTCATAACGCTTCGGTGCACAACCAGGGACACGGTGCCGCGGACCGGACGTCCGCAGGGCACCATGGACCGATGCGCGACGACGAGGCGGGCACGGCCCACGGGGCGATCGGTGCGCTCGTCCACCGCGCGGTCGACGGAGACGAGCAGGCCACGCACGACCTGCTCGCCCACGTCCACCCGCTCGCCCTGCGTTACTGCCGTACCCGTCTGTCCCGGCTGCCGGGCGACGCCCGGCACTTC
Source organism: Streptomyces sp. NPDC096105 (assembly GCF_044763335.1). Taxonomy (NCBI): domain Bacteria; kingdom Bacillati; phylum Actinomycetota; class Actinomycetes; order Kitasatosporales; family Streptomycetaceae; genus Streptomyces; species Streptomyces sp. NPDC096105. The sequence continues at coordinate 104,379 of NZ_JBIWGC010000014.1, read as the reverse complement.
GTCGAGGACCTCGCCCAGGAAGTCTGCGTGGCGGTGCTGCTCGCGCTGCCCCGCTACAAGGACACCGGCCGGCCCTTCGAGGCGTTCATCTTCGCCATCGCCTCCCACAAGGTCGCCGACCTCCAGCGCGCCGCCATGCGGCACCCCGGTTCGACCGCCGTGCCGTCCGACGAGATGCCGGAGCGGCCCGACGACTCGCTCGGCCCGGAGGAGCGCGCCCTGCTCAGCAGCGACGCCGAGTGGGCCAAGAAACTGCTGGCCAGCCTGCCCGAGAACCAGCGCGAGCTGATCCTGCTGCGCATCGCCGTGGGGCTCACCGCGGAGGAGACCGGTCAGATGTTGGGAATGTCACCCGGCGCGGTCCGGGTGGCGCAGCACCGTGCGCTGAGCCGGCTGCGGGCCCTGGCGGAGCAGTAACGCCCGTCCCCGCGCAGCCTCTTCGCGCACACGCGTCACGCATGGGAACGGACGATCAGCCGTTCCCGTAGGAACATACGAAGCCGGGGACCGTGCGGAACCGTGGAATGAGACACCCACGCTTCCCGTTAGCATGGACATCCGCACCGATCAAGGCCATTTGGGGAAGGTGTCATGACTGCCAACGTCGACGGAGTGCCCGGAAAATTCGCGACACTCGGGCTGACCTACGACGACGTGCTGCTGCTGCCGGGCCCGTCGGACATGGCACCCGACGAGATCGACACCGCCTCGTACGTCTCCAGGAACGTGCGGGTCAACATCCCGCTGCTGTCCGCCGCCATGGACAAGGTGACCGAGTCCCGCATGGCCATCGCGATGGCCCGCCAGGGCGGCGTCGGCGTGCTGCACCGCAACCTGTCCATCGAGGACCAGGCCAACCAGGTCGACCTGGTGAAGCGGTCCGAGTCGGGCATGGTCACCGACCCCATCACCATCCACCCGGACGCCACGCTCGCCGAGGCGGACGCCCTGTGCGCCAAGTTCCGCATCAGCGGCGTCCCGGTGACCGACGGCAACAAGAAGCTGCTCGGCATCGTCACCAACCGTGACATGGCCTTCGAGACCGACCGCACCCGCCAGGTGCGCGAGGTCATGACGCCGATGCCGCTGGTCACCGGCAAGGTCGGCATCTCCGGCCCGGACGCCATGCAGCTGCTGCGCCGCCACAAGATCGAGAAGCTTCCGCTGGTCGACGACGACGGCGTCCTCAAGGGCCTCATCACGGTCAAGGACTTCGTCAAGGCCGAGAAGTACCCCCACGCCGCCAAGGACGCCGAGGGCCGCCTGCTGGTCGGCGCCGCGGTCGGTGTCGCCGGTGACGCCTTCGAGCGCGCCCAGGCGCTGATCGAGGCGGGCGTCGACTTCATCGTCGTCGACACCGCGCACGGCCACTCCCGGCTGGTCGGCGACATGGTCGCCAAGATCAAGTCGAACTCCTCCGGCGTCGACGTGATCGGCGGCAACATCGCCACCCGCGACGGCGCCAAGGCGCTCGTCGACGCGGGCTGCGACGGCATCAAGGTCGGTGTCGGTCCCGGCTCCATCTGCACCACGCGTGTCGTCGCCGGCGTCGGCGTCCCGCAGGTCACGGCGATCTACGAGGCGGCGCTGGCGGCCAAGGAGGCCGGCGTGCCGGTCATCGGCGACGGCGGTCTGCAGTACTCCGGCGACATCGCCAAGGCGCTCGTCGCGGGCGCCGACACGGTGATGCTGGGCTCGCTGCTGGCCGGCTGCGAGGAGTCGCCGGGCGAGCTGCTGTTCATCAACGGCAAGCAGTTCAAGTCGTACCGCGGCATGGGGTCGCTGGGTGCCATGCAGAGCCGCGGCGATCGCAAGTCGTTCTCCAAGGACCGCTACTTCCAGGAGGGCGTCGCCTCCGACGAGCAGCTGGTGCCCGAGGGCATCGAGGGCCAGGTGCCCTACCGCGGCCCGCTGTCGTCCGTCGTCCACCAGCTCGTCGGCGGCCTGCGCCAGTCGATGTTCTACGTCGGCGGCAAGACCGTCCCCGAGCTCCAGACCAACGGCCGTTTCGTCCGGATCACCTCCGCGGGCCTCAAGGAGAGCCACCCGCACGACATCCAGATGACGGTCGAGGCACCGAACTACAGCCGCCAGTAGCGGCGGGCTTCCCGAGGGCGGCTCCGGACCACCGGGGCCGCCCTCGCCGTACGTCCGGGGCGGTGGGCGCCGCGGCCGTCGGGGATACTGGATGGCGCTGCAACGCAACAGGGAAAGGCCACAGACGTGACTGAGATCGAGATCGGGCGCGGCAAGCGCGGCCGCCGGGCGTACGCCTTCGACGACATCGCGGTCGTCCCCAGCCGCCGTACGCGGGACCCGAAGGAGGTCTCGATCGCCTGGCAGATCGACGCCTACCGCTTCGAGCTGCCGTTCCTGGCCGCTCCCATGGACTCCGTGGTCTCGCCGGCCACCGCGATCCGCATCGGCGAGCTCGGCGGCCTCGGCGTGCTGAACCTCGAGGGCCTGTGGACCCGCCACGAGGACCCGCAGCCGCTGCTGGACGAGATCGTCGGCCTGCCCGCCGAGACGGCCACCCGCCGCCTCCAGGAGATCTACGCCGCTCCCATCAAGGAGGAGCTGATCGGGCAGCGCATCAAGGAGGTGCGCGACTCCGGCGTCGTCACCGCCGCCGCGCTCTCCCCGCAGCGCACCGCCCAGTTCTCCAAGGCCGTCGTCGACGCGGGCGTGGACATCTTCGTCATCCGCGGCACGACGGTGTCGGCGGAGCACGTCTCCGGCTCGCACGAGCCGCTGAACCTGAAGCAGTTCATCTACGAGCTCGACGTCCCGGTCATCGTCGGCGGCTGCGCCACCTACACGGCCGCCCTGCACCTGATGCGCACCGGCGCGGCGGGCGTCCTCGTCGGCTTCGGCGGCGGCGCCGCGCACACCACGCGCAACGTGCTGGGCATCCAGGTGCCGATGGCCACCGCGGTCGCCGACGTGGCCGCCGCCCGCCGCGACTACATGGACGAGTCCGGCGGCCGGTACGTGCACGTCATCGCGGACGGCGGCGTCGGCTGGTCGGGCGACATCTCCAAGGCGATCGCCTGCGGCGCGGACTCCGTGATGATGGGTTCCCCGCTGGCCCGCGCCACCGACGCGCCGGGCCGCGGCCACCACTGGGGCATGGAGGCCGTCAACGAGGAGCTGCCGCGCGGCAAGAAGGTCGACCTCGGCACGGTCGGCACGCTGGAGGAGATCCTCACCGGCCCGTCCCACACCCCCGACGGCTCCATGAACCTCTTCGGCGCCCTGCGCCGCGCGATGGCCACCACCGGCTACAGCGAGCTGAAGGAGTTCCAGCGCGTCGAGGTGACGGTGGCGGACTCCCAGCACCGCCGGTAACCGCAGCACGGGCTCCCGTACGGCACCGAGAGGGCCGGTCACCTGAACGGGTGGCCGGCCCCTTCGCATGTCCGACGGGCGCACGCGGTGCCCGGGAGCGCACGGTCGCGCCGGGACCTTGCCCGCGCCGGCGGACCCGGCCGAGGCGGACGGTGAAGTGCCGGAGGAGGTGGATCCTGCGGATGTTTCGGATGGTGAGCGGCCGCCCTCGGAAGAAGTAGGGGCGGACACCCGTGAACCATCCCGGAGCCTGCCGCGGTGCCCTCTGCGGTGGGCTCCACCTGTGTCCACCGTGCTCGCGCGGCGTTTCGCCCACCAGCAGTACCGGTGACACGGAGGCCCGCCGCGCGCCCCTCTCACAACCGGTGCGCCGCCCCCGCAGGGGTCGCGCCCCGGGTGTCCAGGAAGAGCTGGGCCTTGACCGACAGGCCCTGGAGGTCGTACGTGCGGTGCTGCTGGAGCAGGATCGTGAGGTCGGCGTCGGCGACGGCCTCGTAGAGGGAGTCCGCGCGGGGGACGGGGCGGTCCAGGACGGTCCAGGACGGCACGTGCGGGTCGTGGTAGCTGACCGAGGCGCCCAGCTCCATCAGGCGGACCGCGATCTCCTGCGCGGGACTGCCCTGGAGGTCGGCGAGATCGGCCTTGTAGGTGACCCCGAGGAGCAGCACGCGCGCGCCGCGCGCCGACTTGCCGTGCTCGTTGAGCAGCGCGGCGGCCCGCTGCACGACGTAGCGGGGCATGCGGCCGTTGACCTCCTGTGCCAGTTCCGCCATGCGCAGGGTGCGGCCGGCGTGCGCGGTGAGGTCCTGGGGGACGGTGTGGCCGCCGACGCCGGGGCCGGGGCGGAAGGCGAGGAAGCCGAAGGGCTTGGTCTCCGCGCAGCGCAGTACGTCCCACAGGTCGATGCCCAGGTCGTGGCAGAGCGCGGCCATCTCGTTGACCAGGGCGATGTTGACGTGCCGGAAGTTGGTCTCCAGCAACTGCACCGTCTCGGCCTCGCGCGGGCCGCGGGCGCGGACCACCTTGTCGGTGATGCGGCCGTAGAAGGCCGCGGCCGACTCGGTGCAGGCGGGGGTGAGGCCGCCGATGACCTTCGGGGTGTTGGCGGGGGTGAAGTCGCGGCTGCCGGGGTCGACGCGGCTGGGACAGTGGGCGAGGTGGAAGTCGCGGCCCGCGCGCAGGCCCGACCCGGACTCCAGCAGGCGCAGCAGCGGGCCCTCCGTGGTGCCGGGCGGCACGGGGGACTCCAGGATCACCGTGGTGTGCGGGCGGAGCTGCGCGGCGAGGGTGCGGGCGGCCGCCTCGACCTGGCCGAGGTCGAGCCCGCCGTCCGCCGCGGGCGGGGTGGGGGCGCAGATCACGGCGGTGCGCACCCGGCCGAGCTCGGCCGCGCTGGTGATGACCCGGAAGCCCTGCGCGAGCATGCGACGCTGCTCGGCGGGGCTGAGGGAGCCGGGCTCGGGGCCGGTCCGGTACCCCACGGTGGGGATGCCGGCGGCGACGGCGGCCTGGGCCAGGGGCAGTCCGAACGGGCCGAGTCCGATGACGGCGAGATCTGCGGGCATGGCGTGGACCGTCCTTCCCAATAGCCGGAGTGCGACAGGGGCGCAAGCGCTGTGAACTGGACAGGCGAGCGCAATGTCAGACTAGGAGTAAATATGACCGATATGCGGGATTGATGGGCTGGTTTTCGGTGAGTCGTTCCGCGCGGTCGCCCCGCGGTGTTTCCGGCGGGGCCGTGCGTGAGCCCGTGGCCGCGCGGTTGTCCACAGCCTGCGGCCCGGTGGTCGTCCACAGCCTGAGGCGGTGTGTGGCTGAAGTCGGACAACCCGGTCAGAATCTGGGCATGAGGGTGAGGTACCGGGCTTCGCCCGACGGGTGCGGCCGATGCGACCGATGAGCGGGAGGCAGCGGTGAGGACAGCGACACTGGGGCCGGCGCAGCGCGCCGGATCACTGGCGTCCATGGCGGAGCGCGAGCTGGACGTGCTGGTGGTGGGCGGCGGCGTGGTCGGCGCGGGCACGGCGCTCGACGCGGTGACGCGCGGCCTGTCCACGGGACTGGTCGAGGCGCGTGACTGGGCGTCGGGCACCTCCAGCCGCTCCAGCAAACTGATCCACGGCGGCCTGCGCTATCTCGAGATGCTGGACTTCGCCCTCGTCCGGGAGGCGTTGAAGGAGCGCGGCCTGCTGCTGGAGAAGCTCGCCCCGCACCTCGTGCGCCCGGTGCCGTTCCTCTACCCGTTGCAGCACCGGGGCTGGGAGCGGCTCTACGCGGGGGCGGGCGTGGCGCTCTACGACACCATGGCGATGACCCACGGCCATGGCCGGGGCCTCCCCGCGCACCGCCACCTGAGCCGGCGTCACGCCCTGCGCGTCGCCCCCTGCCTGAAGAAGGACGCGCTGGTCGGCGCCCTGCAGTACTACGACGCCCAGATGGACGACGCCCGCTTCGTGCTCACCCTCGTGCGCACGGCCGCGGCGTACGGCGCCATGACCGCCAACGGCGCCCGCGTGACCGGCTTCCTGCGCGAGGGCGAGCGGGTCGTCGGCGCTCGGGTGCAGGACGTGGAGGGCGGCGGCGAGTACGAGATCCGCGCCAAGCAGGTGGTCAACGCCACCGGGGTGTGGACCGACGACACCCAGGCGATGGTCGGCGAGCGCGGACGGTTCCACGTGCGCGCCTCCAAGGGCATCCACCTGGTCGTGCCCAAGGACCGCATCCACTCCACCACCGGGCTCATCCTGCGCACCGAGAAGTCCGTGCTGTTCGTCATCCCCTGGGGCCGGCACTGGATCGTCGGCACCACCGACACCGACTGGGACCTCGACAAGGCGCACCCGGCCGCGTCCAGCGCGGACATCGACTACCTGCTGGAGCACGTCAACTCCGTCCTCGCGGTGCCGCTCACCCGGGACGACGTCGAAGGGGTCTACGCGGGGCTGCGCCCGCTGCTCGCCGGGGAGTCGGACGCCACGAGCAAGCTGTCCCGCGAGCACACGGTCGCCCACCCCGTCCCCGGCCTGGTCGTGGTGGCGGGCGGCAAGTACACGACGTACCGGGTGATGGCGAAGGACGCCGTGGACGCCGCGGTGCACGGACTCGACATGCGCGTGGCGGACTGCGTCACCGAGGACACGCCGCTGGTGGGCGCCGAGGGCTACCACGCGCTGTGGAACGGCCGCGCGCGCACCGCGGCCCGCACCGGTCTGCACCCGGTCCGGGTGGAGCACCTGCTCCAGCGGTACGGGGCGCTCGCCGAGGAGGTGCTGGACCTCATCGCCTCCGACCCCTCCCTGGGCGAGCCGCTGCGGTCCGCCGACGACTACCTGCGCGCCGAAGTCGTCTACGCCGCCTCGCACGAGGGCGCGCGGCACCTGGAGGACGTGCTGACCCGGCGCACCCGCATATCCATCGAGACGTTCGACCGGGGCACGCGCAGCGCGCGCGAGGCCGCCGGGCTGATGGCGCCCGTGCTGGGCTGGGACGCCGACCAGACCGACCGCGAGGTGCGGCACTACGAGAAGCGGGTGGAGGCCGAGCGGGAGTCGCAGCGGCAGCCCGACGACCTGACCGCGGACGCGGCCCGGCTGGGGGCTCCCGACATCGTGCCGCTGTAGACCGGCCGGCGGCGTTCCCCACGGGCCGCGGGGCCGCTCCCCGGCGCGCGAGGGCGGAACCCGGCCAGGTGCGCGGCCGGTTCGGGACCGGCGCCGACCGGGCGTTCCGCCTCCCCGCACGCCCGCCGACCCGGGCGACGGTGTGTCAGGATGGCCCAAGCGTGACCGAAACGGTGCGCTTTGGGTTCCCCCTATGTCGGGAACCGTCCGGCAAGGTGGAGGAACGCTTTGTTCCCCCGCCTGTCCGCCCGCCGTGTCCGATGGACGGACAGAGGCACCCTGGGCGTCAGGCACTTGTCGCGTGAGGGACAATGAAGGCTCTGTCAGGGCGGGTTGCATGAGGGGACGCATGTCGGAGGCGGAGCGGGCGGGGACATCCCGTCAGGACAAGAGCGCACGTCTCCTCGCCGGGCGGTACCGGCTGGGAGACGTGCTCGGCCGCGGCGGCATGGGGACGGTGTGGCGGGCCGAGGACGAGACCCTGGGCCGCACGGTCGCCGTCAAGGAGCTCCGCTTCCCGTCGAACATCGACGAGGAGGAGAAGCGGCGGCTGATCACCCGGACGCTGCGCGAGGCCAAGGCGATCGCGCGGATCCGCAACACCGGCGCCGTGACGGTCTTCGACGTGGTCCAGGAGGACGACCGTCCCTGGATCGTCATGGAGCTCGTCGAGGGCAAGTCGCTCGCCGAGGTCATCCGGGAGGACGGCACGCTGAAGCCGCGCCGCGCCGCCGAGGTCGGGCTCGCCGTCCTCGACGTCCTGCGGTCCGCGCACCGTGAGGGCATCCTGCACCGTGACGTGAAGCCGTCCAACGTGCTGATCGCCGACGACGGCCGGGTCGTCCTCACCGACTTCGGCATCGCCCAGGTCGAGGGCGACCCCTCCATCACCTCGACCGGCATGCTCGTCGGCGCCCCCTCCTACATCTCCCCGGAGCGCGCCCGCGGGCACAAGCCCGGACCGGCGGCCGACCTGTGGTCGCTCGGCGGCCTGCTGTACGCGGCGGTCGAGGGCACCCCGCCGTACGACAAGGGTTCCGCGATCGCGACGCTCACCGCGGTGATGACCGAGCCGCTGGAGGAGCCGAAGAGCGCCGGCCCCCTGCGGGACGTCATCCACGGGCTGCTCAACAAGGACCCCGCCCAGCGGCTCGACGACCGCGCCGCGCGGGCCATGCTGACCGCCGTCATCAACGCCCCCGACACCGCGGACGCCGACGGACAGCCGGCGGACGCCACCCGGGTCGTGCCGCTGCCCGAGCAGCCCGGCACGCGGGACACCGGCGCCAAGCGGGGCGAGGAGGCCGCGGAGAAGCTGCGCGGCGCGCTGCGCTCCGTCCGCAAGGCCGCCGTGGCGGCCGGTGCGGCCGGCGCCGCCCGCACCAAGTCCGGTGACGCCACGGCCGCTCCGGCGTCCGGCGCGGCGCCCCGCACCCCGGCCGCGAAGCCGGCCGCCGCGCGGACCGCGACCACCGCGAGCCCCGCCGCCGGGACGGCCGCCGCGGCGCGCGGCGCCGACGCGGCCACCGGCGGCCGCAGTTCGGGCTGGCCCGTGATGACGCCGCCGGACCTCCCCGCCCGGCCCGCGCCGCGCGCCTCGATCACCGACGTGGTGCCGCGCCGGACGCTGGTCGTCATCGCGCTGGTCGTGGTGCTCGCCGTGCTCGGCACGGTGCTGGCCCTCACCCTGGGCGGCGACGACGGGAGCGGCGACGGCGCCCGGGGCGGCAGCGGCGACCGGACCGCGGCGGGGAGCACCCCCAGCGCCGAGACCAGGACGGACGACGAGGGCGGCACCCGCACCGACGGCTCCGCCACCGCGTCCGCCGGGGAGGGCGCGAGCGAGGAAGCCTCCCCGGACTCCACCGGCGCGGGCGCGGGCGCCGGCGACGACGCCCCGGGCGGTTCGCAGGACGACGGCGACGGGGCCGCGGGGAAGACCGAGGACCACACGACGTACCGGGGGAAGCAGGGGTACTCGATCGGCCTGCCCGCGGGGTGGAAGTACCGGTCGTCGGACGGCGCCGGTGACCGGTTCACGGGGCCGAACGGGCAGAAGCTGCTCATCGGCTGGACCACCACGCCCAAGGACGACCCGGTCGCCGACTGGAAGAACCAGGAGCGTTTCATGGTGCGCTCCCAGTACAAGCGGATACGGATCGTGGCGGTGGAGTACCGCGGCTGGAAGACGGCCGACTGGGAGTTCACCTACGTCGACGGCGGCGTCACCTACCGGTCCGTGGACCGGGGCACCGTCGTCAACGACGGCCTGGGCTACGGGCTGATGTACACGGCGCGGGCCGACGCGTGGGACGGCGAGCAGCGCAGGAACACGTGGCGCACGCTGACGCAGACGTTCCGCCCCAAGTCCTGATCATGTCCGGCCCGCGGATCGGGGATCCAGATGTGGCATCCCCGCTCGGCGGGTTGCCTCCGGCACGTATCGTGAGTGGTTGCGGACCGTACGGAACGGGAACGGGCTGTCCCAAGAACGGAACTGACCGACCGTAGGGCCGGGGGAGGCAACGTGGACGACTACGCGGGACGGGTCCTCGCCGACCGCTACCGCCTGCCCCTGCCCCCCTCCGACGAGTACGAGCTGACCGAGAGCCCGGCCTTCGACACCTACAGCGGCCAGGAGGTCCTGGTCCGGCAGGTGCCGCTGCCGGAGGTCGTCGAGGCCGAGGTGCTGGACGCCGAGGGGCTGCCCGAGGGCTTCACCGCCCGGGACGGCGCCGCGCGGCGCGGCGGGGGCGTGTCCGGCGGCGGCCGCGGGGCGGTGCGCCGGCCCGCCGACCCGGTCGTGCGGCGCGCCGTGGAGGCCGCGCAGGCCGCGGCGGCCCTGCCCGACCATCCGCGCCTGGACCAGGTCTTCGACGTGTTCGCGGAGGGCGGTTCGCTGTGGATCGTCAGCGAGTACGTCGCCGCCCGCCCGCTGGCCGCGCTGCTCGCCGAGAAGCCGCTGTCGCCGTACCGGGCCGCCGAGGTCGCCTCCGACGTGCTCACGGCCCTGCGCGTGCTGCACTCCCACGGCTGGGTGCACCGCAACGTCACCGCGCGCACGGTGCTGGTCTGCGACGACGGCCGGGTGATGCTCACCGGGCTGGCCGCGGGCGCCGCCGAGGAGGCGCTGTGCGGCTACGACCCGGTGCCGCCCGCCGACGAGGAGGAGGGACCGGAGCGGGGCGCGGCGCTCGAGGCGCTCGGTCCGGGGGCCGGCCCGGACGGCGGACGCGGACCGGCCTGGCCGCCCGGGTCCACCGCCGGCCCCGATCCGGACGCGGCGCGCCGCGCGGCCATCGAGGCGCGGGCCGGACGGCTGCCGGGCGGCCAGGCCGGCGCGCCCGGCGACCTCTCGCCCGTGGTGGCGCCCCGCGCCCTGGACAGCGCGGGCGACGTACGGGCGGCGCGGGCCGGGGCCATCGCCGCGTACCGCGCGGGCGCCCGGGCCGCGGCCCGTGTGCAGGAGGCCCAGCAGGGCTCCCGCGCCGCGCTGCCCGGCGCGCGGCCCGCACCCGAGGAGGGCGGCGAGCAGCAGCGGCCGACGCCCCCGGGACAGATAGCCGACCCGTACGGGGTGGCCGCCCCCGGCTGGCACGGGGCCGCACCCCGCATCGGCGCGCAGGCGAGCGGCGCCCCGGCCGTACCGGGCCCCGCCTCCGCCGCGTCCGCAGGCCCGTCCGGGGCGCCCGCCGCCCCCGCCGGCCGCTGGGACGAGCCCGCCGCACACGCCCCCGCCCGCCGGGGCCCCGCCACCGCGCTGGCCGCCGAGCGGGCCCGGCAGGCGCGGATGGCCGTCGTCGGGCCCGTCACCGAGCGCTGGGCGCCCGAGCAGGCCGGCCCCGTGCACGAGAACTGGCAGCTCGCCGCGCCCATCGGACCCGCCACCGACCTGTGGGCGCTGGGCGCGCTGCTGTTCCGCGCCGTGCAGGGGCACGCCCCCTACCCCGAGGAGTCGACGGCCGAGCTGGTGCAGATGGTCTGCGCCGAGCCGCCCGCCTTCGCCGAGGAGTGCGGCCCGCTGCGTCCGGTCGTGGAGTCGCTGCTGCGTCAGGACCCCACCGAGCGGCCCGACTTCGAGGAACTGCGCGGCTGGCTGCGGTCGCTGGTGCGGTCCGCGCCCGAGCCGGAGGCGGGCCTGAACGTCATAACGGCCCCGCCGGTGGACGTGGGGCGTCTGCCGGTCGTACGGCGCCGGGGCGAACTCGTGCGCAAGCGGCGCGCCGGGCTGCCCGCCCGCCACGGGCGGCACAAGAAGGCCGCGCCGCGCGGCGGTTCGCCGCGGCACCTCGGCCGCACCCTGCTCCTGCTGGTGCTGCTCGCCATGGCGGCGGCGATCGCGTACGCGGTGCTGTTCCTGCCGAAGGCCGGTGAGGAGACCACCGGAGCGCCCGCCACCGAGCGCACCGGGACCACGGGTGGCGCCGCGCCGGGCCCCTCGGACGACGCGGGCCGCCCGGACAGCAACAACTCCCCGAGCGGGGGCGGCAGTCCGCGCAGCAGCTCCGAGGAGTCGGCCGGCTCGGACGAGACCCGGACCACCGGACCCGAGGTCGCCGACGGCTTCACCCTGCGCAAGGACCCCGAGGGCTTCCAGGTCGCCGTCGCCGAGGGCTGGCAGCGCACCGGGAAGAACGGCAGCGGCCAGGTCGTGTACTCCAAGGGCGGCTTCGAACTCATCGTGGTGCCGGGCCGGGACAGCGCCCGGCAGTTCGGCAGCGACCCCATGGCCTACCAGCGGGACGCCGAGCGCGAGCTGCAGCCGTACCGCGATTCCAGCTGGGCCACCTCCACCGGTCTGAAGACCATCGAGGTGGGCGGACGGGTCATGGCCGAGGGGCAGTTCACCTGGACCGGCGACCGGGGCGAGCTGTACGTGCGCAACCTCGCCGCGCTGATCGACGGCCGCTACCACGTGCTGCAGGTGCGCGGCCCGGACGGCGAACGGGACGAGGTGACACGGATCTACGAGCAGGCGGCCGCGACGTACCGGCACACCGGCTGACCACGGACGGAACCATGAGGGGCGGCGCGGGACGGGGGCGCGACAAACCATCACAGTGCGGTCTCCTTGGCACCCCCTCGGTTCCCAGGACGGGCCGGGGTACCTACCCTGGCCCTGTCAAGACCATTGCGGGGCAACGTGAATCAGATGCAGGGCTCGCTCGTCGCGGGACGCTACCGACTCGGCGAATCCATCGGGAGCGGTGGCATGGGCCGGGTGTGGCGCGCACACGACGAGGTGCTGCACCGTTCCGTCGCCATCAAGGAACTGACCGCCGCGCTCTACGTCTCCGACAGCGAACAGGCCACCCTGCTGGCACGCACCCGGGCGGAGGCGCGGGCCGCCGCGCGGATCAACCACTCGGCCGTCGTCACCGTGCACGACGTGCTGGAGCACGACGGCCGGCCGTGGATCGTCATGGAGCTGGTCGAGGGCCGCTCGCTGGCCGACATGGTGAAGGAGCAGGAGCGGGTCGAGCCCCGTGAGGCCGCCCGCGTCGGCCTGTGGGTGCTGCGTGCCCTGCGCGCCGCGCACGCCGCCGGCGTCCTGCACCGCGACGTCAAGCCCGGCAACGTGCTGCTCGGCCGGGACGGCCGGGTGCTGCTCACCGACTTCGGCATCGCGCAGATAGACGGCGACGCGGCCATCACCCGCACCGGCGAGGTCGTCGGGTCCGTCGACTACCTGGCGCCCGAGCGGGTCCGCGGCCACGACCCAGGCCCCGCGTCCGACCTGTGGGCGCTCGGCGCGACCCTGTACACGGCGGTGGAGGGCGTCTCGCCGTTCCGCCGCACCTCGCCGCTCACCACCATGCAGGCCGTCGTCGAGGAGGAGGCCGAGCCGCTCCGGCACGCCGGGCCGCTCGCGCCCGTCATCAGCGCGTTCCTGCGGAAGGATCCGGCCGCCCGGCCCGACGCCGCGACGGCCGAGCGGATGCTCGCCGAGGCGGCCGAGGGACGCCGGCCGGGGGCGGCGCAGGAGTACGTGCCCACCCGGGCCGTCGACGCCCACGTGCCGCTGCCGCGCCAGATCGGGCCGCACCCCGGCGCGGGCGCACTGCCGTACGCGACCGGGACGCCGGCCCGCCCGCAGGGGAGCGGCTCCACCGCCGTGCAGACGCCGTACGGGACGCCCGCGGTGTCGCGCCGGCGCTCGCGCGGGCGGATGGTCGCCCTGGTCGTCGCGCTGGCCGCGATCATCGGCGGAGGCACGGCGGTCGTGCTCCAGCAGCAGGACGACGGGGGCCGCACCGCGGCGGGACCGACCGCGGCCCCCGGCGCCGCGGTGACGCCCGGCGTGTCGGACACCGGCGGGACCGCCTCGGGCAGCCTGCCCGAGGGATGGGTGCGCCGCAGCGACCCCTTCGGATACACCGTCGTGCTGCCCGGCGAGGACTGGGAGCGGGTGGTGTTCGACGAGGAGACCCGGCAGGTCGACTACACGCCCGACGGCGGCGAGCACTTCCTGCGCATCGCCGTCGACGACGCCCCGGACTTCGACGACCCGTTCGACCACCTCAGCGACCTCGACCAGCAGGTCGGCGGGCGTCTCGTCGACTACGAGCAGATCGAGCTGAAGCGCCTGACCTACCGCGACCGCCCGGCCGCGCGCCTGGAGTACGGCTGGACCGCGCTGCCCGAGGACACCGAGTTCCCCGGGCCCTACCGGGCGGTGGACCAGATGTACATCACGCGCGACGGCGTCGAGTACGCCCTCTACATGGCCGGTCCCGCCGAGGACTGGGAGACGACCAGGCAGCAGTTCGAGACGATCCTCAGAGGCTGGCGCGAGCCCTGACCGCCCCCGGCGTGCGCGGACGTGCGCCCGTTGGCCGAATCGCCGTACCGGAGCGGACACATCCGGTGGGGCATGATGGGCGCATGGTGACCGAGGGGGAGCCGGACAACGGGACCGGCGGGGGCAACGCCCGCGTCGTGGCGGGACGTTACCGCTTGGAGGAACTGCTCGGACGCGGCGGCATGGGCGTGGTGTGGCGGGCCACGGACCAACTGCTCGGCCGGGGGGTCGCGGTGAAGGCGCTGCCCTTCGACGAGACGCTCACCGCGGCCGACGCGCGGCGGCAGCGGGACCGCACCCTGCGGGAGGCGCGCGCCCTGGCCCAGCTCAGCCACCCGAACATCGTCGTCGTGCACGACGTGGTCGAGGACGACGAACGGCCGTACATCGTACTGGAGTTGATTGACGGGCCGTCCCTCGCCGAACGGCTGGCCGCCGAGGGGCCGGTGGACGCGGCGGAGGCCGCGCGGATCGGCGTCGACCTGCTGGGCGCGCTGCGCGCCGCGCATGCCGCCGGGGTGCTGCACCGCGACCTCAAGCCTGCCAACGTACTGCTGGAGAACGGCACCGACCGGGTGCTGCTCACCGACTTCGGCATCGCCCAGATGCCCGGTTCGACCACGCTCACCGAGAGCGGGTCGTTCGTCGGCTCGCCCGAGTACACCGCCCCCGAGCGGATGTCGGGCGCGCGGACCGGGCCCGAGTCGGACCTGTGGTCGCTGGGCGCGCTGCTGTGCGCGGCGCTCAGCGGCGAGTCGCCGTTCCGCCGGGACTCGCTGAGCGGGGTGCTGCACGCGGTGGTCGTCGACGAGATCCGGCCGCCCGCGCAGGCCGGGCCGATCCTGCCCGTGGTGCTCGGCCTGCTGGAGCGCGACCCGGACCGGCGGCTGGACGCGGACCGGGCCGAACGGATGCTGCGCGCGTTCCTCGCCACCGGCCGCACGCCCGGGACGGCCCCGCTCGGTCTGCTGCCGGACCGCGACCCGCTCCGCCGCAGGCTGCCGCTGTGGCGGGAGGTGCCGGAGCCCGGCCCGCAGGGCGCGCGGGGCGGGCGTGCCGTGCGGCTCCAGCCCACCCGGGGTGCGCTGGTGGCCGCGCTGGTGATCGCCGCGCTGGCCGGGGCGGGTGTGTCCGCGGGGGCGCTGCTGCTCCAGGACCGGAACGGCGAAGGGGGCGGCGGCACGCCGAGCACCACGGCGCCGGGGACCCCCGCGCCCGGGTCGACGCCCGGGCCCGTACCGCCGTCCACCGCCCCCCGGCCCCCGGCGCCGTCGTCCCCGGGGGCCGGGGCGGGTGATGTCTCGTCCACGCCCACGGGTGGTCCGACGTCCGCGTCACGGGGGTCCTCGGCGTCCGCCTCGGCCGCATAACCACAGAAAAACGGCATAGGTCGCGGCGTGGGTCACGGGTCTGTGACCGGTGGCGACCCGCTGTGGAGCGGCGGTGGTCCGGCACGATATGGATGGACCCATGAGCAGTGACGGGGGAGCCCGCAACGAGGCCGACGAGCCGACCAGTTTTGGTCTGCAACCGCCCAACCCGAACCCGCCGAAGACCGTGCCGCACCCCGGCAACCCGTACGCGGCGCCGACCGTCGTGGTCCCGCCGCAGGGGCACGGCCACGACCGGGCGCAGCACGCCGCGCCGGACACCGCTGCCGCGCCGGACGGCGCGCGGGGGAGCGGACCGCAGCAGGCCGCACCCGGCCCGGCGCCCGCTCAGGACCGGCCCGGCGCGTCCGCGCCCGACCCCGGCGCCGGGCGGCTGATCGCCGGCCGCTACCGGCTGCTCGCCAAGCTCGGCCACGGCGGCATGGGCACGGTGTGGCGGGCCAAGGACGAGACGGTGGACCGCGAGGTCGCCGTCAAGGAGCCCCGCGTCCCCGACCATCTTCCCGAACGTGAACGGGCCAACGCCTTCGAGCGGATGCGCCGCGAGGCCCGCGCCGCCGCCCGGCTCGACCACCCCGCCGTGGTCAGCGTCCACGACGTCTGTGTGGTCGACGGCCGGCCGTGGATCGTGATGGAGCTCGTCCAGGGCCGCTCGCTCGGCGCGGTGCTCCAGGAGGAGGGCACGCTCTCCGCGCGCGAGGCCGCCCGCGTCGGCCTGGAGGTCCTCGGCGCGCTGGAGGCCGCCCACGCGGCGGGCGTCCTGCACCGGGACGTCAAGCCGGACAACGTGCTCCTCGGCCGCCACGACCGGGTCGTCCTCACCGACTTCGGCATCGCCCAGATCGAGGGCGAGACCAACCTGACGGACACCGGCGGCTTCGTCGGCTCGCCCGAGTACATCGCCCCGGAGCGGGTGCTGGGCCAGCGCCCCGGCCCCGCCTCCGACCTGTGGTCGCTCGGCGTGGTGCTGTACGCGGCGACGGAGGGCGTGTCGCCGTTCCGCCGCAGCAACACGCCGGCCACCCTCCAGTCCGTGCTCAACGCCACGCCGGCGCCGCCCGCCTCCGCGCAGGGCCCGCTGGCCGGCATCATCACCGCGCTGCTGCAGAAGGACCCGGCGCGCCGTCCGGACGCCGCCCAGGTCCGGGCCGCGCTGGAGGCCGCCGCGAACCCGCCCGCCCCGCAGCCCGCCCAGGTGGCCACGCTGCCCGTGCCGGGCCGCGAGGGCGGCGTCCGCATCGGCCGCAAGACGCTGCTGGGCCTGGGCGCGGCGGTGGTCACGGCGGCCGTCGTGGTGGGCCTGGTGGTCGCGGACCCGTTCGCGGGCCCGCTGCCCGACGGCTGGAAGACGTACGACCTCGGTGACCGGGCGGGCGTGTCCCTCGCGGTGCCCGAGCAGTTCGTGAAGGACGAGCCGGACGACGACGCCGACGGCACCGTCGTCTCCTTCACCGACCCGAGCGGCATGGTGCGGATCGAGACCGACCGCGACCTGAAGTCCGAGGACGAGGACGGCAAGCTCATGGCGTCGGCCTCGGAAGAGGCGTTCGAGCACTGGAACGACCTGCGCGACGGCGAGTACGGCCGGGGGATCGCCGGCGACCCCGCGCCGCAGGGCCGGCCGCGCGAGACGACCTACAAGGACCGGGACGCGGCGACGAACACCGTCGTCTACACGACGACCACCACGCCGGCGGTGCAGCGGGAGGTGCAGCTGCTGTACTACCGGAACGAGAACGGCGACATGTACACCCTCCGGGTGGACTACCCGGCCAAGGGCTACTTCACCGAAGAGGGCCGGGAGATCGCCCGCACGGTGACCGACTCCTGGGACGTCCACACGCTCTGACCGCACGTGACCGTGCACCCGTCGGCGCCTCGGGGCGCCGACGGCGACAACGCGCTGATCAGCGGCTTCGTTGCCAGCGTTCACTGGCGTTGTGTGAGCCCTGCGGGAATCTGTTACCGACGGGTACACAAAGCGTGCGCCCCGGCATACCCTGCGCCTCATGACGGACGCGCAGACCCGGGAAACGACCGGCACCAATCCCCTGGCCCCCGCCCCCCGGGGCGCCCGCACCGCCGCCGACGTGGTCACGCCGGAACTGGTCGCCCAGCTCACCAAGGGCGTGCCGGGCTCCGGCCGCACCGCCAACCACACGCCGTTCACCGGCGAGAAGCTGGCCGACCTGCCCGAGTCGACGCCCGAGGACGTGGCGAAGGCGTTCGAGGCGGCCCGCGCCGCCCAGGCCGTGTGGGCGCGGATCCCGGTCCGGGAGCGCGCCGCCGTGCTGCTGCGCTTCCACGACCTGGTGCTCGACCGCCAGGCCGAGGTGCTGGACCTGATCCAGCTGGAGACCGGCAAGGCCCGGCTGCACGCCCACGAGGAGGTCCAGGCGGTCGCCGTCGCCGCCCGCCACTACGGCCGCCGCGCCGCCGCCTACCTGCGGCCCAAGCGGCACACGGGCGCCGTGCCGGTGCTGACGAAGGTCTCCGAGCTGCGCCACCCGCGCGGGGTGATCGGCCAGATCGCGCCGTGGAACTACCCCCTCGAACTGTCCGTCGGCGACGCGCTCCCGGCGTTCGTCGCGGGCAACGCCATCGTGATGAAGCCCGACACCGAGACCTGCCTGACCGCGCTGTGGGCCCGTGACCTGCTGATCGAGGCCGGGCTGCCCGCCGACGTGTTCCAGGTGGTCCTCGGCGAGGGCCCGGTCGTCGGCCCCGAGGTCGTCCGGCACGCCGACTACGTGTCCTTCACCGGCTCCACCCGCACCGGCCGCGAGGTCGCCCAGGGCGCCGCCGCCCGCCTGGTCGGCGTCTCCCTCGAACTCGGCGGCAAGAACGCCATGCTCGTGCTGGAGGACGCCGACCTGGACAAGGCCGCAGCCGGCGCCGTCCGTGCCTGCTTCTCCTCCGCCGGCCAGCTGTGCATCTCCATCGAGCGGCTCTACGTCCACGAGGCGGTCGCCGACGCCTTCCTGGAGCGCTTCGTCGCCCGCACCAAGGCGCTGCGCCTGGGCACCGCCCTCGCCTACGGCGCCGACATGGGCTCCCTGGTCGGGCAGCGCCAGCTGGACGCGGTGACCCGGCACGTGGAGGACGCCGTCGCCAAGGGCGCCACGGTCCTCGCCGGCGGCACCGCCCGCCCGGACATCGGCCCCTACTTCTACGAGCCGACCATCCTCGACGGCGTCGAGGCCCCGATGAGCGTGTGCACCGAGGAGACCTTCGGCCCGGTCGTCTCCGTCTACCGCTTCTCCTCCGACGACGAGGCGGTGGAGCGCGCCAACGAGACGCCGTACGGGCTCAACTCCTCGGTGTGGACGAGGAACGCCCGGCGCGGCCGGGAGATCGCCGCCCGCCTGCGCACCGGCACCGTGAACGTCAACGAGGGCTACGCGCCCGCGTACGGCAGCGTGCAGTCGCCGATGGGCGGCATGAAGGACTCCGGTCTCGGCCGCCGGCACGGCTCCGAGGGGATCCTCAAGTACACCGAGGCCCAGACCGTCGCGCAGCAGCGGCTGCTGCCGATGGCGCCGTCGCTCGGCATGGACGACGAGAAGTACGCGGCCTTCATGAGCCGCAGCCTGCGCCTGATGAAGGCGTTCCGTTTCCGCTAGGTCCTCCGCCCGGCCCGGTCCCGGCGCCACAGCTTCGAACGAGAGCTTTCGACGAGGAGAGCACGTGTCACAGGAGAACTCCGCTCCCGCCCCCGACGACGACGCCGGCTACGACTACGACGTGCTCGTCGTCGGCTCGGGCTTCGGCGGTTCCGTCTCGGCGCTCCGGCTGACCGAGAAGGGCTACCGCGTCGGCGTGCTGGAGGCCGGCCGCCGCTGGACCCGCGCGTCGCTGCCGAAGAGCTCCTGGGACCTGAAGAACTACCTCTGGGCGCCCAGGCTCGGCATGTACGGCATCCAGCGCATCCACCTGCTGGGCAACGTGATGGTGCTGGCGGGCGCGGGCGTCGGCGGCGGTTCGCTGAACTACGCCAACACCCTGTACGTCCCGCCCGCGCCGTTCTTCGAGGACCCCCAGTGGGGCGGCATCACCGACTGGCAGGAGGAGCTGGCGCCGTACTACGACCAGGCGCGGCGCATGCTCGGTGTGCGGCTCAACCCGACGATGACCCCCTCGGACGTGCACCTGAAGGCGGCGGCCGAGCGGATGGGCGTGGGCGACACCTTCCACATGGCGCCCGTCGGGGTCTTCTTCGGCGACGGCGAGGACGCCGACGGGTCGGTGAAGGCGAAGCCGGGACAGGAGGTGCCCGACCCGTACTTCGGCGGGGCGGGGCCCTCGCGGCGGGCCTGCGCCGAGTGCGGCGAGTGCATGACCGGCTGCCGGCACGGCGCGAAGAACACCCTCAACGAGAACTACCTGTACCTCGCCGAGAAGGCGGGCGCGGTCGTGCACCCGATGACCACGGCGGTGTCGGTGACGGAGGACTCGCGCGGCGGGTTCGCCGTCGCCACCCTCCCCACCGACGACCGCCGCAGAAGCAGGGGCCGTACGTTCACCGCGCGCCGGGTGGTGCTGGCCGCCGGCACCTACGGCACGCAGACGCTGCTGCACCGGATGCGCGCGGGCGGGCAGCTCCCGCACCTCTCGGACCGGCTGGGCGAGAGGACCCGCACCAACTCCGAGGCGCTGGTGGGCGCGCAGACCGACGACCGCCGCTACCGCAAGGTCACCGGCGAGCCGAAGGCCGACTTCACCCGCGGCGTGGCCATCACCTCCTCGATCCACCCGGACGAGAACACCCACATAGAGCCGGTCCGCTACGGCAAGGGCTCCAACGCGATGGGCTCCCTGTCGATCCTCCAGGTGCCGTACGCCGACCAGTCCTCGGGCGCGGCCCGGGTGCTGGGCTGGCTGGGCAACGCGGCCCGGCACCCCTGGCTGATGCTGCGGTCGCTGTCCAACCGGCGCTGGTCGGAGCGGACCATCATCGGCCTGGTGATGCAGTCGCTGGACAACTCCCTGACCACCTACCTCAAGCCGTCCGGGGTCGGCCGCGGGCTGCTCACCGCGCGCCAGGGGCACGGCGCCCCGAACCCCAAGCAGATCAAGGCCGCGACCGACGGGGCGTCCGCGCTGGCCGCCGAGATCAACGGCTTCCCCGGCTCCAACGTCGGCGAGCTGACGGGCATGCCGCTCACCGCCCACTTCCTCGGCGGCTGCGCGATCGGCGACTCCCCCGAGACCGGTGTGATCGACCCGTACCACCGGCTGTACGGGCACCCCGGCATCACGGTCGTCGACGGGTCGGCGGTCTCCGCCAACCTCGGCGTGAACCCCTCGCTGACCATCACCGCGCAGGCGGAGCGGGCGATGTCGTTCTGGCCCAACGAGGGTGAGGAGGACCCGCGTCCGGCGCAGGGGGAGGCGTACCGGCGGCTGGCGCCGGTGGAACCGAAGTCACCGGCCGTGCCGGCGAACGCGTTCGGCGCGCTGAAGCTGCCGTTCCTGGGGATCCCGGCGGTGCCGCCGAAGAAGTAGCGCACACGCGCGGGAGAAGAACGCGAGAGGAACAAGGGGAGCAGGAGGAGCAGGAGGAGCAAGGGAAAAGGGGGAAGGGACCTGTGCCCCCCTCCGAGCTCAGGTCCCTTCCCCTTGTTCCGGGCGCCGCCGCGCGGGCGGCCGGTGTCACGCCTCGGTGCCGGCCTTGCGGCGGCGGACGACGAACAGCGCACCCGCGCCGGCCACGACGGCCACGCCGCCGACCAGGCCGATCATGGGCAGGGCGGAGCTGGAGCCGGTGTCGGCGAGGCTGCCGGTGACCGTCACCTCGCTGACCTTCTCGAGCTCCTTGACGCCGCCGGTCTGCGGCTTGGCGTCGTCCGGCTCACCGGCGTCGGAGCCGGCCGCCAGGATGTCGAAGAAGTAGATCCAGCCGTTCGGGTCGTCGGCGATCCAGCAGCCCTCGGTGTCCGAGTACTCGGCGAAACCGCCGGTGAGGCCGAGCGCGTCCGGCACCGTGCCGCTGACGGAGAGCCGCAGCTGGTACGAGACGGACTGGCCGGCGCCCAGCGAGAACGCGGCGAACGTGGCGCCCTCGCCCGCGGCGCCCGCGAGCGTGTTCCACCTGCCGGCCGCCTTGTCGTACGCCTGGACCGTGATGCGGCCGGAGTAGTCGCGGACGTCCTCCCAGCCGACCGCGGCGACGCCGATCAGCGGCTTGATGTTCTTGATCTCCTCGTCGCCGCGGTTGGAGACGTCGAAGGAGAACGTGGTCCAGCCGCTGCCCGCGACGATCGTCTCGGGCAGGCCGGAGAGACCGCTGCGCAGGTCCTCGCTGAGTCCGGCCGTGCTCTCGCCGTTCTCGTCGACGCAGAACTCCGTGTCCTCCTCGGCCGGAGCGCTCGCGCTGGGGCTCGATGCGGGGGCGGTGGGCGACGCCGAGGTGGTGGCGGACGGGGAGGACGACGCGGAGCCGTCGGTGCCGTCGTCGTTCCCGGTCTCGTTCTCGTCGTCGTTCCCGGTCTCGTCGGTGTCCTGCTCCGGCTGTCCGTCCTGCTCGCCGGTGCCGGGCTCCGTGGACTCCGTCTCGGCGGGGCCGGCCGCCGGGGCGGACGGGGCGGTCGTCTCCGTCTCCGTGGACAGGGTCGCGGAGGCGGAGGACGTGGGGTCGGTCGCGTGGGCGGCCGGGGCCGTGAGGAGGGCGGCCGGGACTATCGCTGCCGTCGCGGCCGCTGCGGCCAGGGCACGGCGAAGCTTCATGAAGACCTCGGTGAGCTCGGTGTGCCGCACGGTGGCGGCACGGGTCGAAAGGCGCCTTCGTCTGGGGCGCACGGGGTCTGATCCGTGAGATGTCGGTGAGTTGGATCATCGACGCCCGCGGACGGTTGTCCTGGAACTCACAGAATCTTTACGTGATGTGGATCACGTGCGGTCGGGGTGACCGCTGGCGTGGGCTCACCGCCCACCACGATCACACCGAGCGGCGTCACACCGAGCGGCGTCACACAGAGAGACCGCCGTCCCGTGGCCGAGAAGCCGTCCGAAGAGCCCCTGCCGCAGTCCGCCGTCCCTCCGGACGACGTGTGGGAGAAGTTCCTCCAGGACAGTCGGGCCGGCATCCCCGCCTCCGCGCCCAAGGAGCCCTCCGCCCGGGCCCGCGGGGTGACCGAACGGCTGCGCGCCATGGACGAGGCGCGGGCCGCTGCGGCGGGCGGCCGTCGCGGCCGGTTCGGCAGGAGGAAGCCCGCCGCGCCCGCCCAGCCCGAGGGGTGGCGCACGGGGCCTGCCTGGCAGGAGATCGACGGCCGGGCCGCACGCCGCCGCACGGTGTGGAGCGTCGTCGGCGTGCTGACCGCCGCCGCCCTGGCCGTCGTCGCCGTCGATCCGTCGGCCGCGCTGTCCTGGCTGCCCGGCGGACTCGGCGGCGGGGGCACGGAGGCGTCCGGCGCCGAGCCGCCGCCGCTCGCCCCTGAGGCCGCCCGCCCCACCGGCGCACCGGGCGAGACCCCCGAAGACGTCCCCACCCGGGAGCGGCCGTTCGCCGGTTCTCCGGCCGCCCGCCGGGCGTCGGGGGCGGACGCCCGGCGGGCGGAGGCGAAGGCCGTGAACGGGATGCCGGCCGACCGGATCGAGGACGCGCTGCGCGGCACCAAGGAGTTCCTGGTCTCCGCCAACCTCGGCCCCGCCGTGCTGAAGGGCTCAGCGATCTGCGGACCGCGCCGCCCTCGCCGGCCGGCGAGGCCCGCGACCCGTACGACCGCAGCCGGGGCCTCTCCCGCAGCGGCGGCCCGGACGGGACGAGTGCGGGGGCGTCACCCGCACCTGAGCGGTACCGGTGCGCACGGACGCGTCGGCCGGCCCCGGGCGTCCCCGGGGCCGGCCGATCTCTCGCGTGACCGGGATGGCTGTCCCCTGCCCCCCGGTCACCAGTACCGGAACGAGGTCCCACGACGTACGGACGATCCGTACGTCTCATCGCTCCGGCGAGCCACGCGTGGTGCTGCTCCGATCCGCCCCTGGCTGGCGCGGACACCGGTACCAACGACCGGTCCGGCCCGCCGGTCACGCGCCGGACGGGTGAGAGGTGATCCGCACGTCAGTGCCGGGAACGCGGATTCAGATCGTGCCCCGGCACAGCTCCAGCGGGGTTCAGATCTTCCCCCGGCACAGCTCCAGCAGGGTCATGGCGAGCGCGGTGCCCGGCTTGCCCAGGGCCTCCCGGTACGTGGCGAGGATCTCCATCTCCCGGGAGAGGTTCACGCGCCGGCCGCCGGAGGCGATCCGCTCCTGCTGGATCACGGCGGACACCGCCATCCGCTCCTGCACCAGCCCGATGATCCGGTCGTCGAGCGCGTCGATCCGTTCACGGGCGTCGCCGATCAGCGCGGCGGCCTCGGCGGTGCGGGCGCCGGTCCTCTCGGTGGGCTCGGTGGTGGCGGTCATGTCGGGGCTCCTCGGTGAGTGGTGGTACGGGGCCCCGGAGCGACACGGTCCGGTGAAACGCCAGGCGCCCCGGACCATGTCGGCCCGGGGCGCCTGGGAAGTCGCTTGTCAGTTGCTCAAGCAGCACGACCATGGCAGCCGGCGGGCCGGGTGCCATAGGTAAAGAGGAAGGTCGGGTGCGTGAGCATGCGGCCAGTATGCCGGGCCGGCCCGGTCCGTCCAACGCCCGGCCCGCATGCTGAGACGGGGCGCGGGACGCCGTGCGGTGCGCGGCCCGGGACGGACCTCGCCGCCGTCTCGGTAGAATCGGGAGGCACAAGACCCCTCCCCACCGCCGGAAGGCACCTCGTGTCATCAGCGACTCCCGCTGCCAACGCGCCCGACACCGTCCTGGTCGTCGACTTCGGCGCGCAGTACGCCCAGCTCATCGCCCGTCGCGTCCGCGAGGCGCGGGTCTACAGCGAGATCGTGCCGAGCACCATGCCGGTCGCGGACATCCTCGCCAAGAACCCCGCGGCGATCATCCTCTCCGGCGGCCCCTCGTCCGTGTACGAGGAAGGCGCCCCCCGCCTCGACCGCGAGCTCTTCGAGGCCGGCGTCCCCGTCTTCGGCATGTGTTACGGCTTCCAGCTCATGGCGCAGACCCTGGGCGGCCAGGTGGACAACACCGGCGCCCGTGAGTACGGCCGCACCGGCCTGCACGTCGCCAAGAACTCCTCCACCCTCTTCGAGGGCACCCCCGAGGAGCAGGCGGTCTGGATGTCGCACGGCGACGCCTGCTCCGCCGCCCCCGAGGGCTTCACCGTCACCGCGTCCACGGACGTCGTGCCGGTCGCCGCCTTCGAGAACGACGAGAAGAAGCTCTACGGCGTCCAGTACCACCCCGAGGTGATGCACTCCACGTACGGGCAGCAGGTGCTGGAGCACTTCCTGTACCGCGGTGCCGGCCTCAAGCCGGACTGGACCACCGGCAACGTCATCGACGAGCAGGTGGCCGCCATCCGTGAGCTGGTCGGCGACAAGCGCGCCATCTGCGGCCTGTCCGGCGGCGTGGACTCCGCCGTCGCCGCCGCCCTGGTGCAGAAGGCCATCGGCTCCCAGCTGACCTGCGTCTACGTCGACCACGGCCTGATGCGCAAGGGCGAGACCGAGCAGGTCGAGAAGGACTTCGTCGCCGCGACCGGCGTCCAGCTGAAGGTCGTCGACGCCGAGGAGCGGTTCCTGAAGGCGCTGGCCGGGGTCTCCGACCCCGAGCAGAAGCGGAAGATCATCGGCCGCGAGTTCATCCGGGTCTTCGAGCAGGCCCAGGCCGAGATCATCGCCGACGAGGGCCCCGCGGTGGAGTTCCTGGTGCAGGGCACCCTCTACCCGGACGTCGTCGAGTCCGGCGGCGGCACCGGCACCGCCAACATCAAGTCCCACCACAACGTGGGCGGGCTGCCCGAGGACCTCGAGTTCAAGCTCATCGAGCCGCTGCGCAAGCTGTTCAAGGACGAGGTCCGGATGGTCGGCCAGGAGCTCGGCCTGCCCGAGGAGATCGTCCACCGCCAGCCCTTCCCCGGTCCCGGCCTCGGCATCCGCATCGTCGGCGAGGTCACCAAGGAGCGGCTCGACCTGCTCCGCGAGGCCGACGCCATCGCCCGCGAGGAACTGACCGCGGCCGGCCTCGACCGGGACATCTGGCAGTGCCCCGTGGTGCTGCTCGCCGACGTCAGGTCGGTCGGCGTCCAGGGCGACGGCCGCACCTACGGTCACCCGGTCGTGCTGCGCCCGGTCTCCAGCGAGGACGCCATGACCGCCGACTGGTCGCGGCTGCCGTACGACGTCCTCGCGAAGATCTCCACCCGCATCACCAACGAGGTCCGCGACGTCAACCGGGTCGTGCTGGACGTGACGTCCAAGCCGCCGGGGACCATCGAGTGGGAGTGATCCCCCGCGGTCAGGTCCGCGTGAGCGTGCGCACCGGCTCCCCGGGCTTCCAGGCCTGCACGACGAGATACGTCCCGTCCTCCACGTAGGTCCGCACGACCTCCGTGACCTCGGTGCGGAAGAGGTGGAACGGCTCCGGCGGTTCCACCTCTTCGGCGTACCGGGCCCGGGTCTCCGTGTCCTCCTCCGGCACCTCGACCGCCCGCCCGGCGATCCGCACGTCACCGCCGCCCATGGTCGTGCCCTCGCCCGGGTTGGCCTGGAGCGCGAAGCGGGGGTCACGGCGCAGGTCCAGCGCCTTCATCGACCCCGGCATCATGCCGAACCACAGCTCGCCGTTCAGAAAGCGCACCTCCAGACCCGTGGTGCGCGGCGAGCCGTCCCTGCGCAGGGTCGCGAGGACGTGGTGCGTGTGGGCGGCGAAGCGCTCCTCGACGGTCCGCGCCAGGTCCGGCTCGGCCACGGCGAACTCCCCCCAGCTGACGGCTTCCTTCTCCGCGCGCTCGTCGTCCGTGGCGTTCACGTTGTCCTTGATCGTGCTCATGGAGCGAGTGTGACGCGGATACCCGACATCCTCTGTCGGGTATCCGGGTGTTCCACCGGGTATCCGGCGGGTGTCCGGCGTTACGGAACAGAGCTGTCGTACGGCGCGGCCCACGGGTAACTTCCGCCCCGTACGCGAACCCCCCGCGGGAGGACTCATGCACGGGCCCACTCCGCCCCTGCCGGTGCCCACCGACAAGCTGCAGTTCGCCATGCCGCCCATGCACGAGTCCGTCGAGGACGAGCGCAGGCACCGCAAGGAGCGGCTGGCGGGCGCGCTGCGGCTGTTCGGGCGGCTCGGCTACGAGGACGGTGTCTCCGGGCACATCACCGCACGCGACCCCGAGTTCAGCGACTGCTTCTGGGTCAACCCGTTCGGCATACCGTTCCGGCACGTCACGGTCAGCGACCTGGTGCTCGCCAACCAGGACGGCCAGGTCGTCGAGGGCGGACACCACGTCAACCAGGCCGCCTTCACCGTGCACGCCCAGGTGCACGCGGCCCGGCCCGACGTCGTCGCCGTCGCCCACTGCCACTCGGTGCACGGCCGCGCCCTCGCCGCCCTCGGCGAGCTGCTCGACCCGATCACCCAGGAGAGCTGCGCCTTCTACGAGGACCACGCCCTCTACGACGCCTACACCTCGGTCACCGTCGATCCCGAGGAGGGCCGCCGGATCGCCGCCGCCCTCGGCTCCCGCAAGGCGCTGGTGCTGCGCAACCACGGGCTGCTGACCGTGGGCGACTCGGTGGACGCGGCGGCCTGGTGGTTCATGACCATGGAACGCTCCTGCCAGGTGCAGCTCA
Source organism: Streptomyces sp. NPDC096105 (assembly GCF_044763335.1). Classification (NCBI taxonomy): domain Bacteria; kingdom Bacillati; phylum Actinomycetota; class Actinomycetes; order Kitasatosporales; family Streptomycetaceae; genus Streptomyces; species Streptomyces sp. NPDC096105. The sequence continues at coordinate 77,533 of NZ_JBIWGC010000014.1, read as the reverse complement.
CCGCACGGGCGGCCGGCCGCCCCGTGCTGATCGGCCACCGGCAGGCGGTGGCCACACGGGAGCAACTGGGCGGGGACCTGGTGGCGTGGATCAACTACCAGCCGATGTGGCGGGAGATCACGCGGAGCGAGCCGGATCTGCTGGACTGAGCGCGAGTCGTTCGTGCCGGTCGGGTGTGTCGGTCGTGGGTGTCAGCCGTTCGTGCCGCTGGGGGCGTGCGTCAGTCCGACGCCTCGAAGTTCACCCGCGGCGACCGGGCCCGGAGGTCGGGACGGGCGTGGCGTAGGGCACAATTCGCTCTCGATGCGGGGGAGTTGTCCGATGGCCGCCGACGGCGGTCGTGGTGTGTCGAGATGTGTCGGTAGTGGGGAAGGCGGCTTCGGGCGTGGCGGTGCAGGAGGCGAGACAGGGCGGAGCGGACCCGGCTGCCCACGGGGGCGGCTGCACCTGCGGGGACTGTCCGCACGGGGCACGTGAGGGGCATCGGCGCGCGGTCGCCGCGTTCCTGGTGAAGCGGGACGGGTACGCCGCCGGCCAGGGGCTCCCGGCCGCGGTGGCCCACTCCGCCTCCGCCTCCCGGCAGTGGGTCTCCGAGGAACTCGCCCAGGCCGCCGAGGCGGTGGCCGAACGCGGCCGGGCCGAGGGCGCCGCCTGGCTGGCCCGCCTGTGGCAGCGGACCGCGGCCGTGGTCTGGGCCGGGGTCGTCGTGCTGCTGCTCGTGCAGGCGCTCACCGCGATCGGCGCGGGCTGGACCTCCGCACGCACCGCCGGGCTGCTGTCCGCGGTGCTGGTGGCGGGGGCGCTCACCGCGGCGTCCTGGTTCCACCGGGCGCGCGGCGGCGCGCTGGCCCCGGTCATCGGCGAGGACAACCGGCTCTCCACGTCGCGCGCGGTGGCCGGCGCCTGGGTGCTGTTCCTCGCCTTCGCGGTGCTCGTGCTGGTAGGACGGCTGGCGGCCGCATCCGGGCCGCGGGAGCGGGACGCGCTGATCGACGGACTGGAACTCGCCCGCGGCGCCGGCGTGGTGACCGTCCTGGCCGTGGTCTGCGGGATCGCGGTGCTGGTGCGCCGGGTGGTCGGGCTCCGGGTGCAGGGGCAGCGGCTGCAGAAGGTGCGCGCCCACCGGCCCAGGGCGGCCGACCTGCTCACCGAGGACTCGGGCCGGGGCAGCTTCGCCGACATCCAGTACGTCGTGATCAACGGCGTCGCCCTCGCCTTCGCGGCCGTGCGGCTCGCCCGCCGCCCGGACCAGCTCCCGGACCTGCCGTGGGGGCTGGCCGTGGTGGTGCTGGTGTCGGCGGGCACCTACCTCGCCGGAAAGTACGCCGAGGGCGGGCGCCCGGTGATCCTGTCCGTGGTACGGGCCCGGGAGGCCGGTGCCCTGGACGCGCCGATCCGGACCGGCGACGACATCGAGATCCGCGGCACCGGGTTCGTGCCGTCCGGGGCGCAGGGCGCGGACCGGCTGGCGCGCATGGTGGTGCGGGTCGGCGCGGTGAACGTCCATGTCCCGCTGGTGCCGGTGGTGGGCGGCTTCGACAACCCGGCCGACGACCTGCTGACCGTGCCCGTGCCGGCGGAGGTGGAGCCCGGCCGGGTCGACGTGCAGGTGATCACCGCGGCCGGCGTGGAGACCAACCGCTACACCATCGACGTCACGGAGTGACGGAGCGGCGGAAGGACGGAGTGATCCGGTACCGGAGCACGGAGCCGGGGCGCGGCGGGTGCGGGGCGCGGCGCGTGCGGGGCGCGGCCGGCCTGCACGCGGCGACGTAGCTGGTGGAACGCTGTCGCTTCCCTGAGAAAACGCTGTCGGCCGGGTCCGGCCGGCGTCGAGTGCCGTACGTTCGACCTGTCCAGGTGGGACGGAGTCGAGAGGCAGCGGACGAATGACGCACGGCATGCGCGCAGACACCTACACCCCCCGTCCCGACGGTGACGGAGGGCCGCGGGACACCGCCGCCCGCTACGCCCTGCTGCCGCTGCGCGTCTTCCTCGGCGTCACCTTCGTCTACGCCGGCCTCGACAAGCTCACCGACAGCGCCTTCCTCAAGGACTCCGGGGCCGGATCGATCGGCGACATGATGCGCGCGGTCCGCGACTCCTCCGCCGTCCCCGGACTGGTCGACATGGCGCTGGAAAGCCCCGTCGGCTTCGGCTACGCCATGGCCTTCGGCGAGCTGGCCGTCGGCATCGGCGCCCTGCTCGGGCTGCTCACCCGGATCGCCGCCCTCGGCGGAGCGCTGATCTCGCTCAGCCTGTGGCTGACCGTGAGCTGGGCCGCCGAGCCGTACTACTACGGCAACGACCTGCCGTACCTCATGGCCTGGATCCCGCTGATCCTGGCCGGGGCCCCGCTGCTGTCCGTGGACGCCGTCCTCCGCGCGCGCCGCCGACGCGAGACCTCCTAGCCTTCCGTCAGCCGTCAGCCGTCAGCCGTCAGCCGTCAGCCGTCAGCCGTCAGCCGCTTCCGCTCCTCTCGGGTGCGGGCGGCCGCGGCGGCGGCGCGCCTGCCCGGTCACGAAGCCCACCGCGCCGGCCAGGCACAGGCCGCCCACGACGAGCGGGATCACCACGAACCAGGGCGTCTCCCAGGACCCTCCCGCGTCTCCGCCGTAGACCACCGCGGTCGCGACGAGGGCGGTGCCGGCGATCAGCCGGCCGGGCTGGAACTCATGACGCAGCACGGCCCACCTCCGCCTGTCCCGCGCCGACCCTGAGGTCGAGCCGCAGGGTGCCCGCCTTTCCGGCGCCTGTGGGCGGCTTCAGGGTCACCTCCTCGTACTTGCCCGGTGCCACGTCCACGTCCTTCCGTCCGTCGCCCGGCAACTGGATGTCACCGAGCCCCACCTCGACGTACAGCCGCACGGTCACGTCCCGGGGAACGATCACATGGATCCGGCCCAGTCCCACCTCGACCTCGGTGGAGACCGTGTCGCCCTCCGGGACGCGGACCGCCGACAGGTCCAGCTCGGCCTCGCCGGCGCCCAGGTCGTACACCGGGCGTATCTGGGCGACCGAGGCGGGCTGCCATCCGGTGCGGTGCCAGTCGGTGCCGATGTCGTCGGGCATCGCGGTCGATCCGGCGAGCAGGCCCGCCGTGAGGATCGCGAGGACGACGGACCCGGCTCCCGTGCGGCCCAGGAAGGCGCTGAGGGCGACGCCGAGGCCGATGACACCGAGGGCGCACGCGAGGCCCGTCTGGAGGCTGGTGCCGAGGGGCTGCGTCTCCCAGGTGAGACCTGTGCCCAGACCGGCCGCGAGCAGGGCGAACAGGAACACCCAGCCGCCGATCCCGCGCGGCCTCCTGGGCTTCGGCGGGCGGGCCTGCGGCGGGCGCCACACGTCCTTGACGCCGCCGGTCCCGGAGCGGACGCCGACACCGGCCGCGGTGGCGATGTCCAGGTCCCGGGAATCCTCGGGGCCCCACAGATAGCCCGTTCCCCCGACGTAGGTGCCGTCCTTGACGATGGGCTCGCGCCACCACGACGGGTACGCGGCCGGGACGGGCGGGGCCTGCGGCTCCGGCGGGGCGTCCGCGGCGGCCTGCGCGGCTATCGGGTCCGGGCTCGGCGTGCCACGCTGCTTCGACCAGTAGGCGGCGCCCGCGAGCAGCAGGGACAGTATGACGGCGAAGCTCAGCACTCCGTCGTTGCTCAGCATGGAGAGGAAGACACCGCAGCCGACCAGCGCGAACAGCACCGCCGCCAGTGTGTGGCCGTCGACCCGGCCGGTGAGCAGCCGGCGGACCTGGTTCTCCTCCTCGTCGTCGTACGGGACGAACAGCCAGGCGAAGCCGTAGAAGATCAGGCCGATGCCGCCGGTCGCGGACAGCACCGCCAGCGTGATCCGGAAGATCACCGGGTCCATGTCGTACTGCCGGGCGAGACCGGAGCAGACCCCGCCGAACATCTGGTGCCGCCGGTCCCGGCGGAAGTGCCGGCCGGGGCCCGCCGGCTCCGTACCGGCCGTGGTCCCGGCCGTCCCCTCCTTTCCCGCGCCCGTGCGCCCGCCCGCACGCGCGGAGTGCGTGGCGGTCGCGCCGGTACCGGACCCGGGACGCGGGCCCGAGCCCGGTCCCGGATCCGCCGCGGCATGCTGGTGATCCGTCATGGGTCCATGGTGACGGGCGTGCCGCCCCGGCGGCAGTCGGAACGACCCTGGCCGGACCCTGATATCCGTCCCTGAGCCGGGCCCGGGGCGTCCGGGGCGCGGGCAGCGGGACGCGCGGCCCGGAGCCGGAGGTCCCGCGACCGGAGCCGGTCGCTCCCGGTCCGGAGCGGCCACCCCCCGGCCCGGAGCCGGCCGCCCCTCGGTCCGAGATCAGGGGCGTCTCCGGGGCGGCCCCTGATGTCCCGGCTCGCGCGGCGTGTGACCATCGTTGCCATGTCGGAAGCCGCAGCAGCGCCCCTCGCCGAGCCGCGGCCGCCGCGCAAGCTCTACCGCAGCAGTGACGGACGCTGGCTCGGTGGGGTGGCGCGGGGGCTCGCCGGGCATCTCGGCCTGCCCGTGATCTGGGTGCGCCTCGCGTTCGTCGCCCTGTTCATGGCCGACGGTCTCGGGGCCCTGCTGTACGCCGCGTTCTGGTTCTTCGTGCCGCTCGGGGTGGGCGGCGTCGACGCCCAGAGGCCGCCCTCGCCCGTCACCACCGAGACGACCCCGGACGGCCGCCGCAGACTCGTCACGCGGAAACCGGACAAGGGGCAGATCGTCGCCCTGCTCCTCATGGTCGTGGTGGCCATGATCTTCGTGGGCAGCGTGGACCTCACCAACGGTGCGCGGGCCTACCTCTGGCCGACCGTCCTGGTCGGCGCGGGCGTGGCCCTGGTGTGGCGGCAGGCGGACAACGCGCGCCGGGCCCGCTGGATGGAGGTCGGCCGCCGCCGGCGCACGGTCACGCTGCTGCGGGCGGTGGCCGGTGTGCTGCTGGTGACGGCGGGAGCCTCCGGCATCTTCGTCCTGCGCGGCTCCGGCAGCCACCTCGGCGCGGTGCTGCAGGCCGCCCTCGCGGTCCTCGTCGGCGTCACGCTCCTCGCCGGCCCTTACCTCGTGCGCATGACCCAGGACCTCTCCGAGGAGCGCCTGATGCGCATCCGCGCCCAGGAGCGGGCCGAGGTCGCCGCCCACGTCCACGACTCCGTGCTGCACACGCTCACGCTGATCCAGCGCAACGCGGACAACCCGGGCGAGGTGCGCCGCCTGGCCCGCGCCCAGGAGCGCGACCTGCGCGCCTGGCTCTACAAGCCGGAGGGGAACGGCAAGGACGAGGACGAGGAGCCCACCACCCTCGCCGAGGCGGTGAAGCGCAACGCCGCCGAGGTCGAGGACAAGCACGGCGTTCCCCTCGAGGTCGTCGTCGTGGGCGACTGCCCCCTCGACGAGAAGATCGGCGCGCAGATGCAGGCCGCGAGGGAAGCGATGGTCAACGCCGCCAAGTACGGTGGCGAGGGAGGCGCGGTCCAGGTCTACGCGGAGGTCGAGGGGAGGACGGTGTTCGTGTCCGTCCGGGACCGTGGTCCCGGGTTCGACCTCGACTCGATACCCGCCGACCGCATGGGCGTCAGAGAATCGATCATCGGCCGCATGGAACGCAACGGCGGCACGGCGCGGCTGCGCGCGGTGCCCGACGGCGGCACGGAGGTCGAGCTGGAGATGGAGAGGGCGGAGAAGACGTCATGAGCGAGCCGACCGAGGCGAACGCAGCGGCGGAAGCGGCACCGGGGGCGGGGGGCGGGCCCGCGGAGCCGGCCGGCGGCATCGGGCGGCGCCATGTGCGCGTGGTCCTCGTCGACGACCACCGCATGTTCCGCACGGGGGTCCAGGCGGAGATCGGACAGACCGAGCAGACGGGTGTGGAGGTGGTCGGCGAGGCCGCCGACGTCGACCAGGCGGTCACGGTCATCACCGCGACCCGGCCCGAGGTGGTGCTGCTCGACGTGCACCTGCCCGGGGGCGGCGGCGTCGAAGTGCTGCGGCGCTGCGCCTCGTTGACGGGGGACGCGGAGCGGCCGGTGCGTTTCCTCGCGCTGTCCGTGTCGGACGCGGCGGAGGACGTCATCGGTGTCATCCGGGGCGGTGCGCGCGGCTACGTCACCAAGACGATCACCGGCGCCGATCTGATCGACTCGATCTTCCGGGTGCAGGAGGGGGACGCGGTCTTCTCGCCGCGGCTGGCCGGGTTCGTCCTGGACGCCTTCGCGTCGACCGACGCCCCGCCGGTGGACGAGGACCTGGACCGTCTCACCCAGCGCGAGCGGGAGGTGCTGCGGCTGATCGCCCGCGGCTACGCGTACAAGGAGATCGCCAAGCAGCTGTTCATCTCGGTGAAGACGGTGGAGTCGCACGTCTCCGCGGTGCTCCGCAAGCTGCAGCTGTCCAACCGTCACGAGCTGACCCGCTGGGCGACGGCCCGCCGCCTGGTCTGAGCCGGGCGGGGCCCGGTCCGAGCGGGCCGGGCCCGGTCCGAGCGGGCCGGGCCCGGTCACACCACCCGCGTCGCCCCCGCGAACGGCATCTGGTCGACGGGGGCCACGCGGACCGGGGCCGACGGGTTCGGGGCGTGGATCATCCGCCCGTCGCCGACGTAGAGGCCGACGTGACTGATGCCGGAGTAGAAGAAGACCAGGTCACCGGGGAGGAGTTCGGAGCGGGAGACCTTGCGGCCCGCGTTGATCTGCGCGTAGGTCGTGCGCGGCAGGGAGACGCCGGCGGAGCGGTACGCGGCCAGGACCAGGCCCGAGCAGTCGAAGGCGTCCGGTCCGGTCGCGCCCCACACGTAGGGGCTGCCGAGCTTCTGGTGCGCATAGGCGACGGCCTGCGCGGCGCGCGCGTTCGGCGCCTGTGGGGGTGCGGCGGCTTCCCGGCCGCCGGCCGAGCGCGCGGCGCGGTCCGTGTCGCCGGTGATCCGGGCGCGCTCCTGCGGTGACATCCGGGAGAGCGCCCGGCGGGCCGAGGCCAGCTTCTCGGTGATCGTCCTCTTGTGCCGTTCCCGTTCGGCCCGGCGGGCGGTGAGCGTCTTCGCCTCGACCCGGGCGGCGCCGCGCAGCTTCTCGATCTCCCGCAGCTGGGCGCGGACCCGGCCCAGTTCGGCGTGGTGGCGGCTGCCGGAGCGCTCGGCGAGGGCGACGCCGTCGAGGCAGGCGTCCGGGTCGTCGGACAGCATCAGCCGCAGGACGGGATCGAGGCCGCCGGTGCGGTACTGCGCCGCCGCGACCGTCCCCAGGGTCTCCCGGGCCTTGTTGAGCCGTGCCTGCGCGCGGGCCGTCTCGTCCTGGAGGCCGCGCAGCCGCTGCCGCGCCGACTCCGCCTCCTCCTCGGCGCCGTTGTACTTCTCGGTGGCGACCTCGGCCTCGCGGTGGAGCCGGTCCACGTCGGCCTGGGCGCGGGCGGGTGCCGGCTGCGGCGCGGCGTGCCCCGCTCCGTCGAAGCCGGCCGCGGTGGCCGCTCCGGCGAGGACGACGGTGGCGGCCGCACGAGCCGTGGTGCCGCCCACCGGACGCTGCCGTGACCTGCGGTGCGCTGCCACCCTCGGTGCCGTCCTTCCCACTGGCGCCCGCCGGGGCCGGACGTCTGCCCGGCGGTCCGGCGGCGGGGCGACGAGGGAGCCGTCCGCCGCCGGACCTTTCTCCGGCGGTGGTGTCCGGCCGCCGCTCCTGGCCCGAGCGGCGATGCAGAGCCGGTCACCTGGGCAGGACGCTAGGCCGGACCGCGCGGCGCGGGATACGGGTTGTGCGGAACTGTCGCCCACCGACCGGCAGATGACCGTAAGTGACCGTCGTGCTGCTCACGGCGCTTCGTCTTCACTCAGGGTGATGACCGATGTGGTGAAGGCGGGAAGGGCGAGGGCGGCGGAACGCCAGGGGACGCCCGTGGCTAGGCTCCGGCCTCATGGACGTACTCATCCACCTCTTCGTCGGTCTGCACATCATCGGCATCGCGTCGCTGCTCGGCGGCTTCCTCACCCAGATGAAGGCGATGGGCGCGGGCACCGCCCGCTTCGTCCCCGCGATGCTGCACGGCGCGCTGACGATGCTGGTCACCGGCATCGCGCTGGTGGGTCTCAACGAGGCCCAGGATCACTCCGTCGACCACATCAAGATCGGTGTGAAGCTCGCCCTGCTGATCGTGATCCTCGGCCTCGTCTACGTGAAGCGGGACGAGGAGAAGGTGGACAAGGGAGTCTTCGGCCTGGTCGGCCTGCTGACCGTGGCGAACATCTTCATCGCGGTCCTCTGGACCTGAGCCCCCGGCTCCGGCCGGCCCTCCGCCCCGGCCCGCCGGGCCCTGCCGTGAACCGCCGGCCGAGCCGTCACGGGCCCGGCCGGCGGTTGTCGTGCCGGCGCCTCGCAGTACGCCCGTCAGGCCGGGCGGACGACGCTGTGGATCGAGGACTCGCCGTCGTAGTAGACGGACTCCTCGCGGACGTACGTGCCCGGCTTGGGGGCGTGGATCATCATGCCGTTGCCGATGTAGAGGCCCACGTGGGTGACGTCGTCGTAGAAGAAGACCAGGTCGCCGGGGAGGGCCTGGGAGACCGGGACGGTGGTGCCGGCGTTCACCTGGTCGTAGGTGGTGCGCGGGAGGGAGACGCCGGCGGCCTTCCAGGCGGCCTGGGTGAGCCCGGAGCAGTCGTAGGAGCCGGGACCGGTGGCGCCCCAGACGTACGGCTTGCCGATCTGCGCGCGGGCGAAGGCGAGCGCCTTCTCGGCCTTGGTGGTGTACGAGGAGCCGGCCGACGGGGCGCCGGTCGAGCCGGCGGACCCGGAGCCCTCCGAGGCGCCGCTGCCCTGCTGCGCGGCCTGCTCACGGGCCTTCTCCCGCTCCGCCTGCTGCCGGGCCAGTTCCGCTGCCTTGCGGTCGGCCTCCTCCTGCTTGCGCTTCTCGATCGCGGCGAGCCGCGCCTTCTCCTCGGCGGTCAGCTGTGACAGCAGTTCGCGCGCGTCGGCGAGCTTCTTCTGGACGGTCGCCTTCGCCGTCTTCAGGTCGCCCTGCGTCTCGGTGAGCGTCCGGAGGCTCTCGGTGGCCTCCTGGCGCTTCCTCATCGTCGCGGACTGCTGGGTGACGTAGTCGTCCACCGCCGCCTTCTGGCGGCCGGTCATCCGGTCCAGCACCTGACGCTGGTCGAAGACGTCCTGGGGGGTCTTCGCGAGCAGGAACGTCGCCGTGTCGGGGATGCCGGCGCCGGTGCGGTACTGGGCGGCGGCGTAGGAGCCCAGCTCAGCGCGCGCCTCGTTCAGCTTCTGTGTGCGCTTCGCCACGTCGTCGAGGAGGGTGTCGACGCGCGTGCGCTGCTTGGTGGTCCTCTCCTTGGCCGCGTTGTACTTCTCGGTCGCCGCCTCGGCCTGCCGGTAGAGGTCGTCGACCTTCTTCTCGACCTCCTCCAGGCTCGGCCGGTCGTCGTCCGCGGGAGCGGCGTCGGCGGTCTGGGAGAGCAGGGCCACGGAGGTGAGCGCGGCCGTGGCCAGGGCCGGGGTGCGTATGCCTGCCACGAGTGTGCCGGGGGTGCGCGACTTGCGGTGCGACGCCAAGGGAGGCGACTCCTTCCAGTGCTCCGCCTACCGGGGTGGCGGTGGGGGCGCCCCCAGGCCGTTCAGGCACTGGGGGAGGGTTCGGGCGGGTGGTTCGGAAGGGTTGCCCTACGGCCGCTCCGGAGGAGTGGGCCGATTCACCCCATGTCTCGGTGGGTCCCCGGCTCCGGCTGTCACGGCGGACAGTGACGGACCCGGCGGGGGTCGCGCGGCCCGGCGAGGTTCGCCGGCGGGGGACGAGCGGCCCGGACCGCACGGTAGCCAACCGGTGTGGCCCTTGTGAAGGTTGACGGGTGATATGCCCGATACATTTTCGTGACCTTGTCCGTGAGGTCACGCAAGGTGAGGCGGCGACCGTGGAGGGTGCCCGCCGCAGCTCCCCCGGAGGGGCCGTGGGATGTTTCCGGGGCGGCCCCGGGTTGTCGGTGGAGCGCCCTAGACTCGGAGAGCGATGAGCAGCCTCTTTGACGACAGCTTCCTGGCGGACCTCCAGGCCCAGCGCGGCCCGGAGGACGAGCCCCCGCCGCCACCCGAGGACGAGCACGCGCCGGAGCCCCTTCCGGACGACCTGTTCGGCGGGAAGTTCGACGTGCCCCCGGAGCGATGGGGGTCCCCCCGCTCGGGCGGGGCCGAGAGCGCGGGAGGCTACTACCGCGACGGCGCCCCCCGCCCGGTGCTCGACCCCGCCGCGCTGCTGGAGGGGCTGAACGACAACCAGCGCGCCGCGGTCGTGCACTCCGGCTCCCCCCTGCTCATCGTGGCCGGAGCCGGGTCCGGCAAGACCCGTGTGCTCACCCACCGCATCGCCTACCTGCTCGCCGAGCGGGGCGTCCACCCCGGCCAGATCCTCGCGATCACCTTCACCAACAAGGCCGCGGGCGAGATGAAGGAGCGCGTCGAGCAGCTCGTCGGCCCCCGGGCGAACGCCATGTGGGTCATGACCTTCCACAGCGCGTGCGTCCGCATCCTGCGCCGCGAGTCCAAGAAGCTCGGCTTCACGTCGTCCTTCTCGATCTACGACGCCGCCGACTCCAAGCGCCTGATGGCTCTGGTCTGCCGTGATCTGGACCTCGACCCCAAGCGTTTCCCGCCGAAGTCCTTCAGCGCGAAGATCAGCAACCTGAAGAACGAGCTGATTGACGAGGAGGACTTCGCCGCCCAGGCCACCGACGGCTTCGAGAAGACCCTCGCCCAGGCCTACGCGCTCTACCAGTCCCGGCTGCGCGAGGCGAACGCGCTGGACTTCGACGACCTGATCATGACGACGGTCAACCTGCTCCGCGCCTTCCCCGACGTCGCTGAGCACTACCGCCGCCGCTTCCGGCACGTCCTGGTCGACGAGTACCAGGACACCAACCACGCCCAGTACGCCCTGGTGCGCGAGCTCGTCGGAGGCGCCTCCGAGCACCCGGCCGACGTGCCGCCGGAGGCCGAGGTGCCGCCCGCCGAGCTGTGCGTGGTGGGTGACGCCGACCAGTCCATCTACGCCTTCCGCGGCGCGACGATCCGCAACATCCTCCAGTTCGAGGAGGACTACCCGGACGCGACGACGATCCTGCTGGAGCAGAACTACCGCTCCACGCAGACGATCCTGTCCGCCGCCAACGCCGTCATCGAGCGCAACGAGTCCCGCCGCCCGAAGAACCTGTGGACCAACGCCGGCGTCGGCGCGCTCATCACCGGCTACGTCGCCGACACCGAGCACGACGAGGCCCAGTTCGTCGCCGACGAGATAGACCGCCTCACGGACACGGGCGAGGCCAAGGCGGGCGACGTCGCCGTCTTCTACCGCACCAACGCCCAGTCCCGTGTCTTCGAGGAGATCTTCATCCGCGTCGGCCTGCCCTACAAGGTCGTCGGCGGCGTGCGCTTCTACGAGCGCAAGGAGGTCCGGGACGTCCTGGCCTACCTGCGGGTACTGGCCAACCCCGAGGACTCGGTGCCGCTGCGCCGCATCCTCAACGTCCCCAAGCGCGGCATCGGCGACCGCGCCGAGGCCATGATCGACGCGCTCGCCCAGCGGGAGAGGATCAGCTTCCCGCAGGCGCTGCGCCGCGTCGAGGAGGCGTACGGCATGGCCGCCCGGTCGGTGAACGCGGTCAAGCGGTTCAACACGCTGATGGAGGACCTGCGCACGGTCGTCGAGTCGGGAGCCGGACCGGCGACGGTCCTGGAGGCCATCCTGGAACGCACCGGCTATCTCGCCGAGTTGCAGGCCTCCACCGACCCGCAGGACGAGACCCGCATCGAGAACCTCCAGGAACTCGCGGCCGTCGCCCTGGAGTTCGAGCAGGAGCGCGGCGAGGGCGAGACCGGCACGCTGGCCGACTTCCTCGAGCAGGTCGCCCTGGTCGCCGACTCCGACCAGATCCCCGACGAGGAGGACGGCGACGGCGTCATCACGCTGATGACCCTGCACACCGCCAAGGGCCTGGAGTTCCCGGTCGTCTTCCTCACCGGCATGGAGGACGGCGTCTTCCCGCACATGCGCGCCCTCGGCCAGACCAAGGAACTGGAGGAGGAGCGCCGCCTGGCGTACGTCGGCATCACGCGCGCCCGGGAGCGGCTCTACCTCACCCGGTCGACGATGCGCAGCGCCTGGGGCCAGCCGTCGTACAACCCGCCCTCGCGGTTCCTGGAGGAGATCCCTCCCACGCATGTGGAGTGGAAGCGGACCGGGGCGAGCGCGCCGGTGTCCTCCGGACCCGCGTCCGGGGTGGCGGCGTCGCTGTCGTCCTCCCGTTCCCGCTCGTCCGCGTCGGGCGCGTCCGGCTTCGCCACCCGGCGCACGTCGGAGAAGCCCGTGGTGTCGCTGGCGGTCGGGGACCGGGTCACGCACGACCAGTTCGGCCTGGGCACGGTCGTCGCGGTGAAGGGCACGGGGGCGAACGCGGAGGCGACGATCGACTTCGGGGGCGACAAGCCCAAGCGCCTGCTGCTGCGGTACGCGCCGGTGGAGAAGCTCTAGCCGTCCGGGCGGGGGCCCGTCGTGGGGCCGGGGTTCGCTCCGGTGCCACGACGGGTCGCGTACGGGCCGAGCGCCGCGACAGGCCGAGTGCTACGTCGGCTCGAGGCCGTGGCTGCGGAACCAGGCGAGCGGGTCGATGGACGAGCCGCCGCCGGGGCGCACCTCGAAGTGCAGGTGCGGGCCGGTCGAGTTGCCCGAGTTGCCGGAGAACGCGATCTGGTCGCCGGCTTTGACGGTCGAACCGGAGGGCACCTGGTAGGTGGAGAGGTGGCAGTACCACGTCTCCGTGCCGTCCATCGCCGTCACGATCATCATGTTGCCGTAGGCGGAGTTGTACTGGGTGCGCACCGTGCCGTCGGTCGCGGCCAGCACGGGCGTGCCGTACGAGACGGGGAAGTCGATGCCGGTGTGGAGGGACATCCAGTTGATGCCGGACTGGCCGTAGTAGGCGCTGAGTCCGTGCTGCGCCACCGGGAGCGCGAACTTCGGGCGGAGCCGCTCCTTGCGGGCCGCCTCCTGGGCCGCCCGCTTGCGCTCGAGCTCCTGCTCGGCCTCGAGGTCGATGCGGCCCTGGGCGCGGCTGGCCCGGTCGGCGAAGTCGTCGGCGCCGGCGGCGAGGCTCTCGAGCTGGGTGTCCAGCTTGACGTTGGCGACGGAGGGCTGGACCGGCTGGGCGTCCGCGGCGGTCGTCCGGGCGTCCTGGCCGCCTTCCTCGCCCAGATCGCCCACCGAGGCGGCGGCGATGCCGGCGACCCCCATCACGCAGGCGGACGGCACGGCGACGGTCAGCAGCGCGGAGCGTTTGGGCGGGGTGCGGCGGCGGGAGCGGGACGCGGAACGGGAGGCGCGCGGAACGGGGACGACTTCCTCCTGCCCGTCGAGCAGGGAGACGGCGGGCAGTTCGCCGGTGTCGGCCGGTTCACCGGCCCCGCGTTCGTCCGGACCGGGCTCCCCGCGGTACGCGTCCTCCGCGTACGGCTGGTCGTGAGCGTCCTGGCCGTAGGACTCCCGCGCGGTGTTCCCCTGCTCGTACGACTCCCCGCCGTACTGCTCCGGGGTGTACGCCTCCGCGTCGTAGGCGTCGGAGGCGGACGTGTGCGCGGGGGTCTCGCCGCCGTCGGAGTTCCACTGGGTGGCGTCGTAGACGCCGCTGTCGAAGGTCTGCGTGCCCCAGTCCCACTGCTGCGTCGGGTCCGCCGGCTGCTCGGCCTGGTCGGGCTGGAGCCAGGCGTTCGCGTCCCACTGGCCGGTCTCGGGGGATCCGCCCTGCTGGGGGATCACCGCCATCGGCTGCTGGCCGGTGGTCCAGGCGGTCGCGTCGTGGCCGCCGGTGTCGTACACGGCCTGCTGGAACGCGTAGGCGTCGTAGTGCCCGGTGTCCTGCGTGCCCACCTGCCAGTGGCCGGTGGTGTAGGAGGCCTGCGCGGGGTCGTCGCCCGGCATGTTCCCGAAGAGGGGGTCGGCGGCGAAGGTGCCGGTGGCGTGGTCGCCGGTGCCGTAGTACGTGGCGTCGTGGCCGCCGTACGAGGTGACGTCGCCGTACGGGGCCTCCTGGCTGCCGTACGGCGCATAGGGCGCCGAGGCGTCATCGGAAGCCGCGGCCGGGGTCATGGTCCCCGACGGGTGACGGTCGTTCACCAACTTCTCTTTCGCCTCGACAACAGGGGCTGGCAGAGCAGTGCGGCGACTGTACCCGGCGGTATGCGGGCGCGACAATCTTCCCCAGGTTTCGCGACCGCAGGAAACGGGCATTCGGTTCGGTTTTGGCGGTCGGCGGGCACGGTCTTGGCCCTTTGTTCGATAATCGTTCGAAATCGTGGCACGCGATCGTCGGCAAGTCGGCCGTCTCCGACCGATGTTGTTCGCTTGTGGGCATGAAGGATCGCTCCGCCCCGGAGGGGGCACCGGGCGTGTCGTGCGCCCGCGCCTCAGGCCACCGTCAGGCCGTCCGCCCGCCCGCCGGACGGTTCACCGGGATGCGCCGTGTCCAGCGCCTCCCGGATGCCCGTCGCCACCGCCGGGTGCACGGGCAGCGCCAGGTGCCCCACGCCGCTCACCCGCACGTTGACCGCGTTCAGGTCCGGGTGCTCGACGCACGCCGCCTCCAGCGGATCCATGATGTGGTCGAGGTCGCTCCAGAACGCCACGAAGTGCGTACGGCAGCCGGGGGCGGGCTGGGCCAGCTCCTCCAGCACCGGGGAGCCCGGACGCATCTGCCGCACGATCGGGTGGGCGTTGGCCAGCGGCGCCACGCGGGTGCCGGAGTGCGGGGTGCCGAGCGTGACCAGCGTCCGCACCCTGCGGTCACCGCCCAGCCGCTGCACGTAGTACCGCGCGATCAGCCCGCCCAGGCTGTGCCCCACCACGTCCACCCGGTCGCTGCCCGTGCGCTCGCAGACCTGCTCGACATGACGGCCGAACAGCTCGGCCGCCGTGCGGATGTCGCACGTCAGCGGGGAATAGTTGAGCGACTCGATCGGCTGCCGGCCGTGCTGGGCCAGGCTGCGGCGCAGCAGGACGAAGACCGACCGGTTGTCGATGAAGCCGTGCAGCAGCACGACCGGCGGCCTGGCCTCCGCCGGAAGCCGCGCCGCCCCCTCCGGGGCGGGCAGCGCGGAACGGCCGGGGCCGCGCCGCTCCTGGACGATGCCGGCGGGATAGAGGAGGGCATGGCCCGCCAGGATCGCCAGCTCCAGGGCGGTCGCCTTCAGCAGGCTCACGGAGAGATCCGCCAGCCGGGCCGGCAGGAGGCGCCGGCAGAGGGGCAGAAACGGAAGAGCTGCCTGGGTGACCTTCATGGCCGACCTCCTGTCGGCACGCGAGGGGACCGCTTCGTCCCCCGTGTGCCCTCGTGGAACGGCGCTCCGAGAGCGGTCGACGGTGCGCGCCGGTGACGCGGGGACGGTGCGCGGTGGCGGGTCGACCTCGAGGCGCATCCCTTATGCGCATGTTCCCACTGGTGTCCCTGTGTCGCACGGGCACTCGGTCCTGGGCCGGGCCCGGGAACGCTGCGCGACGGACGTGTCCCACCGTGTGATTTCCCCCTCCCTGTGCGCCGTGAAACTGCCGGTTGCGGGATGCTGGAGATAACGTTCGTTCACTTCTGCGGCCGGTTCGGGCCGGGGTGTCCGTGCGATGTGTGCGGTACTGGTCGATACGGATGGATGTAGTCGCTTCATGGAGGCAGTGATGGGTGTGGCAGCCGGTCCGATCCGCGTGGTGGTGGCCAAGCCGGGGCTCGACGGCCACGATCGCGGGGCCAAGGTCATCGCGCGGGCCCTGCGCGACGCCGGTATGGAGGTGATCTACACCGGGCTCCACCAGACCCCCGAGCAGATCGTCGACACCGCGATCCAGGAGGACGCCGACGCGATCGGCCTGTCCATCCTCTCGGGCGCGCACAACACGCTGTTCGCCGCGGTCATCGACCTGCTGAAGGAGCGGGACGCGGAGGACATCCTCGTCTTCGGCGGCGGCATCATCCCGGAGGCGGACATCCCTCCGCTGAAGGAGAAGGGCGTCGCGGAGATCTTCACGCCGGGTGCGACCACGGCGTCCATCGTGGACTGGGTGCGGGAGAACGTGCGCCAGCCGGCGGAGGCGTAGGGACCCGGCCGCCGCGGCGGCCGGCCGAAGGCGTACGGCCGGGGCGGGTGCACCGGCCTCGGCGAGAAGCGCCGGGGGCGCCGGGGCGGCCGGCGCCGGGTCGGTGACGGGTGCCGGCGCCGCTGGGGCCGCGGAAGCCGGTGCCGCCGGCGTGAGAGCCGCTGCCGCCGGTGCGGCGGCGGGCGGCGGGAGGCCGGTCTCCGAAGGCCGGTGCTGCGGGCGTCCGCCGGCAGAGGAGCCGCCCCGCCCGGTGCGGGCGGGGGGCCGTGGCGTGACGAGGCCGGCCGGTCCGGTCAGGGAGCCGGTTCCTCCGGAGTCAGTTCGGCCAGCATCGCGCCGCGCAGGCGCAACGTGGCCACCATGCGCTGGAACGCCTCGGACCAGTAGCCCCCGGCGCCGGGCGCCGCGTCCTCCGGCTCGTCCGGTGTCGTCAGCAGCGCGTCCAGACGGCTCGCCTCGGACGGGTCGAGGCAGCGCTCGGCCAGGCCCATGACTCCGCTGAAACTCCATGGATAACTCCCTGCGTCCCGCGCGATGTCGAGCGCGTCGACCACGGCCCGCCCGAGCGGCGGGGCCCAGGGCACCGCGCACACCCCGAGCAGCTGGAACGCCTCGGACAGGCCGTGCGTCTCGATGAACCCGGCCACCCACGCCGCCCGTTCGCCGGCGTCCAGGGCGGCCAGCAGCCTGGCGCGCTCGGCCAGGGACACCGCGCCCGGACCGCCCGCCTCCGGCGCGGAGGGCTCCCCGAGCAGCGCCCGGGACCAGGCCGCGTCCCGCTGCCGCACCGCCGCCCGGCACCAGGCCGCGTGCAGTTCGCCCTGCCAGCCGTCCGCGACCGGCAGCGCCACGATCTCCTGAGAGGTACGCCCGCCGAGCCGCCGCGACCAGGTGCCGAGGGGCGCCGACTCCACCAACTGGCCCAGCCACCACGACCGTTCGCCGCGCCCGGCGGGCGCCTTGGCCACCACGCCGTCGCGCTCCATCCCCGCGTCGCACTCGTGCGGCGCCTCCACGACGACCGTCGGCGCGTCACGGGTGCGGTCCACGGCCACGCACGCGGCGGCGCGCACCGCCATCCGCGCGGCCAGCGCGGACGCGGGCAGCGCCGACAGCAACTCCGCCGCCGTCGCCCGTACGTTGCGGCTGCGGTCGGCCAGGGCGCTCTCCAGGAACGCCTCGTCGTCCGGGCCGAGGCCGGCGCGCAGGGAGTCCAGGAACATCAGCCGGTCCTCGGCCCGCTCGGTCGCCCAGGTCTCCTCCAGCAGGGCGCGCGCGGCGGACGGGTCGCGGGAGCGCAGGGCGGTGAGCAGGGTGACCCGCTCGGCGAAGAGGCCCTCCTGCCAGAGCCGCCGTACGCCCTCCGGGTCGCGGAAGTCGGGCGCCGAGGGGCCGCCGCCGGGGGCCGCGCGCAGGGCGAACCGCCAGTCCGGGTTGAGCCGGGCCAGCCACAGCGCGCGCGGACCCGCGAACCGCAGCGCCGCCGGGCGCAGGTCGGTGCGGCCCCGTGCGGCGTCGAGCAGGGCGGGCAGCGCCTGCGGGGGCGCCGCGTAGCCGTGGGCGTTCGCCGCCTGGAGCCACTGCGGCAGCAGCTCCATCAGGTCCGGCGCCGTGCCCCGGCGGCCGCCGCCGGACGCGCCGGGGCGGTCGGCGAGCAACGACGCCAGCCGGCGGGCGGCGGCGGGCGGCAGTGGACGGCGCGGGTCCTCGGGGGCCGGACGGAGCCGCTCGGCGGGCCGCGCGGGGCGCAGTCCCGCCCGCCGCCGTACGGTCGCCGCGGCGGCCGCGTCGAGCAGGGCCGTCGGAGCCTGCGGACCGGGCGCCACGCCCGGCGGGGTGCGCCGGTCGGTGCCCAGCAGAGCCGCGGTCACCAGCTCCTCCCAGCGGTCCGGGAGGGACGCGGCCGCGGTGGCGGTCGTCCTGCTCATGAGCTTCCTTTCCGACGGGCGTCCCGCTGCGGTCGAAGACTCACGCGCACCGAGTGTCCAGTGATGTCCGAAAGATGCATGGGGTCGACGGGTCCGGTGGGGGTGGAGGGGCCGACGGGGCTGGTCAGCACAGGGGGACCGCCTCTCCACGGCCCTGAGGCCAGGCCGCCAGGGGAGTGAAACCCCGCGGGCCGCACTCGCCGAAGACCCGGACCGGAGCGCCGCCGGACAGGGCGACCAGGCGCCACAGCCCCGGGCGGGACCGGGCCGCCGCACCGATCGGCAGGGCGTGGTCCTCGTCGGCGTCGGCCAGCTGCCAGCCGTCACCGTCCGGGACCGGCACCACACCGTCCAGCGTCACCGGGACCGACTCCCGCCACGGGTCGTCGCGCAGCGCGGCGCCGTAGCGGGCGAGCGCCCCGGACGTCGTCGTGCCCGGAGGGCGCACCGTCGTCGGCGCGGGCGGCGCGAACTGCTCGGTCAGCGCCATCCGCGGCTGCCCGGCGCCCGGATACGCGGTCAGCTCCGCGTCGACGGCCAGCCCCGCCGGCAGCGCGAGGCCGGGGGCGCGGCCGGCCGCCCCGTAGGAGAGGAGCAGCGCCGTACGCCCGGACGTCGCGCCGTACAACCATGTGCGACGGGTGGTCAGGCGGCTGTCGGAGGTGTCGTACCGGGCCAGGACGAGCCAGTCGTCGCGGATCGCGGGACCCTCCGGCGACGCGGTCAGGCCGACGCGGGAACGGACCGTCGCGGCCAGCGGCTCCGGCAACCGCTCCCGGCGCAGCCAGGCCCGGGCGAGGAGATGGAGCAGCGCGCACTCCTCCAGCAGCCGTACGGGAGCGTCCGCACCGGTGGCCGCGAGCGCCCCCAACTCCCGCACGCGGTTGGCCAGTCCCTGGGCCTGCGCGTCGACCATGCGGGCCGCGGTCTCCTCCCACAGGGCGGGACCGGACCGCCCGGCCGGCACCAGGCCGCCGCGCAGCAGGTCCGCCAGACGCCGCTCCAGCTCGGTCACGCCCGCCGTGATCCGCTCGGCCCGGCGCTCCGCCCGCGCTCGCACCGCCGGGGACACCGGCGAGGCGGACGCGGCGAGTCCGGCCCCCGGCCCGTCGGACACGGGCTCACCCGCCCCGCCGGGCAGGGGCTCGCACGACCCGTCCGACGTGGCGTCGGACGCCTGTGCCGGGACCTGGCCGACGGTCCGGCGCACCCCCTGATCAGTCATGCCGTCGACCGTAGGTCCCGCCACTGACAGTCGGGGTGCGGTGGGTGTGTGTGCAGGTCGGGGCCGATTGTCAGTGGCGTGGTGCACGGTGGGTGACAGATCCGAACCGGCCGAGCTGGAGGGGGGACCCAGCCATGTCTGTGTCCGCAGAACCGACGTCCGTCGACCCGCGGCGCGACGGCTCCGCGCCCGCCGACACCGGGCTCGCGGGAGCGGACACCCTGCGTCCGCACGCCGAGGACGCCTTCGCGGACGAACTGACCGCGCTGGCCGCCCAGGACGACCGTCCGCGCCCGTCCCGCTGGCGCCTGTCGCCCTGGGCCGTCGCCACCTACCTGCTCGGCGGCACGCTGCCGGACGGCACGGTGATCACCCCCAAGTACGTGGGCCCGCGCCGGGTCGTGGAGGTCGCGGTGACCACCCTCGCCACCGACCGCGCCCTGCTGCTGCTCGGCGTGCCCGGAACGGCCAAGACCTGGGTCTCCGAGCACCTGGCCGCCGCCGTCAGCGGCGACTCCACCCTGCTAGTGCAGGGCACGGCCGGCACCCCGGAGGAGGCCATCCGCTACGGCTGGAACTACGCCCGGCTGCTGGCCCACGGCCCCAGCCGTGACGCCCTCGTCCCCAGCCCCGTGATGCGGGCCATGGCGGAGGGCAGGACGGCCCGCGTCGAGGAGCTGACCCGGATCCCGGCCGACGTCCAGGACTCCCTGATCACGATCCTGTCCGAGAAGACCCTGCCGATACCGGAGCTCGGGCAGGAGGTGCAGGCGGTCCGCGGCTTCAACCTGATCGCCACGGCCAACGACCGCGACCGCGGGGTCAACGAGCTGTCCAGCGCCCTGCGCCGCAGGTTCAACACGGTGGTGCTGCCGCTGCCGGAGACCCCGGAGGCGGAGGTCGACATCGTCACGCGCCGCGTGCGGCAGATCGGCCGGTCACTGGACCTGCCGGAGGCGCCCGAGGGCATCGACGAGATCCGCCGGGTCGTCACGGTCTTCCGCGAGCTGCGCGACGGCGTGACCACCGACGGCCGGACGAAGCTGAAGTCGCCCAGCGGCACGCTGTCGACCGCCGAGGCGATCTCGGTCGTCACGGGCGGACTGGCACTCGCCGCCCACTTCGGCGACGGCGTGCTGCGGGCCGGTGACGTCGCCGCGGGCGTTCTCGGCGCTGTCGTCCGCGACCCGGCGGCGGACCGTGTCGCCTGGCAGGAGTACCTGGAGACCGTCGTCCGCGAGCGCGACGGCTGGTCGGACTTCTACCGGGCCTGCCGCGAGGCCGGCGCGTGAACGGCGGCCGGGCACCGGCCGCCGGGGAGCCGCTGCTGCTCGGGGTGCGGCACCACGGCCCCGGGTCGGCGCGGGCCGTGCGGGCCGCGCTGGAGGCGGTCCGGCCGCGCGTCGTGCTGATCGAGGGCCCGCCCGAGGCCGACCCGCTCGTCCCGCTGGCCGCGGACGAGGCCATGCGTCCGCCGGTCGCCCTGCTCGCCCACGCCGTGGACGAGCCCGGCAGGTCGGCGTTCTGGCCGCTGGCCGCCTTCTCCCCGGAGTGGGTCGCGCTCCGCTGGGCCCTGCGGCACGGCGTGCCCGCCCGCTTCATCGACCTGCCGGCAAGCCACACCCTGGCCTGGGAGCGGGACGGGGACGAGCGGGACGGCGGCGCGGAGGCCGGGGCGGAACGGGACGCCGTGGACGACGACGTGCGGATCGATCCCCTGGGGGTGCTCGCCGGCACCGCCGGGTACGACGACGCCGAGCGCTGGTGGGAGGACGTCGTCGAACACCGGGGCGCGGGCAAGGGGGACGCGCTCGCGCCGTTCACCGCCCTCGAGGAGGCCATGACGGCCCTGCGGGAGACGTACGGCGGCGGGCACGAGCGGGACCTGATCCGGGAGGCCCACATGCGGCTGCGGATCCGGGAGGCGCAGCGGGAGGCCGGGGACGGCGTGGCCGTGGTGTGCGGGGCCTGGCACGTGCCGGCGCTGCGGCGGCGCACGGGCGTGACCGCCGACCGGGCGCTGCTCAAGGGCCTGCCGAGGATCAAGACGGACATGACCTGGGTGCCCTGGACCCACCGCAGGCTGTCCCGGGCCGGCGGCTACGGCGCGGGCATCGACTCCCCGGGGTGGTACGCGCACCTGTTCGCCGCCCCGGACCGGCCGGTCGAGCGGTGGCTGATCAAGGTCGCGGGGCTGCTGCGGGCCGAGGACCGGACCGTGTCGCCCGGCCACGTCATCGAGGCGGTGCGGCTCGCGGAGACCCTCGCCGCGCTGCGCGGAAGGCCGCTGCCCGGCCTGGGCGAGGCCACCGACGCCGTACGGGCGGTGATGTGCGAGGGGTCCGACGTGCCGCTGGCGCTGGTGCGCGACCGGTTGGTCGTCGACGATGTGCTGGGGGACGTGCCGGATTCGGCGCCCGCGGTCCCGCTGCAGCGGGACCTGGAGCGGACGCAGCGCCGGTTGCGGCTGAAACCGGAGGCGGCCGAGCGGGAGCTGGACCTCGACCTGCGCAGGGAGACCGACGCGGGCCGCAGCCGCCTGCTGCACCGGCTGCGGCTGCTCGGCATCGCCTGGGGCCGGCCGGCCGCCTCGCGGGGCGGCACCGGCACCTTCCGGGAGACCTGGCGGCTGCGCTGGGAGCCGGAGCTGGCCGTGCGCACGGCGGAGGCGGGGATGTGGGGGACGACCGTGCTCGCCGCCGCGACCGCCAAGGCGGAGGCGGACGCGGTCGCCGCGCGCGGCCTCGCCGACGTCACCGGCCTCGCGGAGCACTGCCTGCTGGCCGCCCTGCCCGAGGCGCTGCCGACGGTGATGCGGGTCCTCGCCGACCGGGCGGCCCTCGACACCGATGTCGCCCACCTCGCGCAGGCGCTCCCCGCCCTGGTCCGCTCGCTGCGCTACGGCGACGTCCGGGGCACCGACACCGCCGCGCTCGCCGGCGTCGCCGCGGGTCTCGCCGAGCGGGTCTTCGTCGGACTGCCCCCCGCCTGCACCGGCCTGGACGCCGACGCGGCCGAGGAGATGCGGCGCCGCGTCGACGCGGTGCACGGCGCGCTGGGCCTGCTCGGCGACGCCCCCGCGGCACGCGACGGGGGACTGCGCGCGCGCTGGCGCTCCGTGCTGCGGACGCTGTCCGCGCGGGACACCGTGCCGGGGGTGCTGCGCGGCCGGGCCGTGCGGCTGCTGCTGGACGAGGGGGAACTGGCGCAGGACGAGGCGGCGCGGCTCATGGGGCTCGTGCTCTCGCCCGGCACACCCCCGGCGGACGCGGCCGCGTGGATCGAGGGGTTCGTCGGAGGCTCCGGCGGCGGGCTGCTCCTGGTGCACGACGAGCGGCTGTTCGGCCTGGTCGACCGGTGGCTGACGGCCGTCCCGGCGGAGACGTTCACCGATGTGCTGCCGCTGCTGCGGCGGACGTTCTCCGCCTACGAGCCGGGGGTGCGGCGCACGCTCGGGGAACTGGTGCGCCGCGGGCCGGGCGGACCCGGCCGCACGGACGCCTTCACGGCCGGCGCGCCCGGTTTTGGACCGGGTGTGGACGCGGCGCGGGCGGACGCCGTCCTGCCGGTGCTGCGGCTGCTGCTGGGGCCGGACGCCGACGAGGAGACGCACGGGGAGCGAGCGGAGGTGCGGCGATGACGGAGGACGCGGCGGGGGAGCGGCTGCGCCGGTGGCGGCTCGTGCTCGGCGGGGACACGGCCGACGGCACCGGACACGCGCTGTCCGGACGGGACGCCGCGATCGACGACGCGCTCACCGCCCTCTACGGCAAGGACGACACCCCCAGGGCGGGGCGCGACCGGGCGGGAGGGCTCGGGGCGTCGGCACCCTCGGTGGCGCGCTGGCTCGGGGACATCCGCACGTACTTCCCCACCTCCGTCGTCCAGGTCGTGCAGCGCGACGCCATCGACCGGCTCGGCCTGGGCACGCTGCTGCTGGAGCCGGAGATGCTGGAGGCGGTCGAGGCCGACGTACACCTCGTCGGCACGCTGCTCTCCCTCGCCAAGGCGATGCCGGAGACGACGCGGGAGACGGCACGGGAGGTCGTGCGCAAGGTCGTCGAGGACCTGGAGCGGAGGCTCGCCACCCGCACCCGGGCCACCCTCACCGGCGCCCTCGACCGCGGCGCCCGCGTCCGCCGGCCCCGCCACCACGACATCGACTGGAACCGCACCGTCGCGGCCAACCTCCGGCACTACCTCCCCGACCACGGCACGGTCGTGCCCGAGCGGCTCGTCGGCTACGGGCGCGCCTCGAGGTCGGTGAAGAAGGAGGTGGTGCTCTGCGTGGACCAGTCCGGGTCGATGGCGTCGTCGGTCGTGTACGCCTCGGTGTTCGGGGCGGTCCTCGCGTCCATGCGGGCGGTCGCCACCCGGCTCGTCGTCTTCGACACCGAGGTGGCCGACCTGACCGAGCGTCTCGACGACCCGGTCGACGTGCTCTTCGCCACCCGGCTCGGCGGCGGCACGGACATCAACCGGGCGCTCGCCTACTGCCAGTCGCGCATCACCCGCCCCGCCGACACGGTCGTCGTGCTGATCAGCGACCTCTACGAAGGGGGGATACGCGACGAGATGCTCAAGCGGGTGGCGGCCGTCAAGGCGTCGGGCGCGCAGTTCGTGACACTGCTCGCCCTGTCCGACGAAGGGGCGCCCGCCTACGACAGGGAACACGCGGCGGCCCTCGCGGCGCTGGGGGCGCCGGCGTTCGCCTGCACCCCCGATCTGTTCCCGGAGGTGATGGCGGCGGCGATCGAGAAGCGCCCGCTGCCGATACCGGACGCGGGGGCCGGACCGGACTCCCCGCACTGAGACGGACGTGAGCGCCCATCGGCGACGCGGGGCACGCGGGCACGCGGGCGTCGCGTGCGAGAACCGGGGCCGTTCGATCGGGACCGTTGGATCGAGGACCCGCGAAGGCGCCCGCCTCGGACCCCCGCGCCCCCGCCCGCCGGGGCGCACAGCCCCGCGGCACCCGCACCGGCCGGCTGCCCCCGCCGCCTACGGCCCGCCGACCCCCGTAGCCGCCGCAAGCGCCACGGCCCCGGCAGCCACCCCCACACCCCCGCACCCCCCGCACCCCCCGCACCCCCCGCACCCCCCGCACCCCCCGCACCTCCCGCACCTCCCGCACCTCCCGCACCCCCCGCACCCCCCGTCCCGGCCGGAACCGCCGTGAACCGCCCCTCCCCGCGTCCTCCGGCGCGCACCCGCCTGCCGTCCGTTCCTGACTCACGGGTAATAAAAGATTCCGCGGGACACCAGGACCCGGACAGCCGAAAGCCGTCGGTTCGTCCGGACGCGGCCTCGCGGAGGGGTGGACGGCCCTCGTCGGGGAAGGGAGGCCGACCGCCCCGCAATCCCGGACCACGGGCGTGCCACGCCCCGTCCGGGTTGTCCGGCAGGGCCTCACCGGGCCGGCCCCAGCCCGGTGAGGCCCCTCACGCACGGCACGGCGTGCCGGAGAAGGCGGCATCATGTGACAGGTATCACCGCTCACGTGTGACCCGCGATTTAGAGCCTCCCCCTGTGCGGCGATAACCTGCGAGGCGGACATGCCGCGCGCTCGGACACCGTGTGCGCCTCCCTTGTGACAGAGCGGACGTCACGTTGCCCTTCGCGGCACGCCCACGCATCCAACGAACCGCGAGATCACTGATAGGGACGGAAGCGCGTGGACCTGTTCGAGTACCAGGCGAGGGACCTCTTCGCCAAGCACGATGTACCGGTGCTGGCCGGTGAAGTCATCGACACGCCTGAGGCGGCCCGCGCAGCCACGGAGCGTCTCGGCGGCAAGTCCGTCGTCAAGGCCCAGGTGAAGGTCGGCGGCCGTGGCAAGGCCGGCGGCGTGAAGCTCGCCGCGACCCCGGACGAGGCCGTCGCCCGCGCGACGGACATCCTCGGCATGGACATCAAGGGCCACACGGTCCACAAGGTGATGATCGCCGAGACGGCCCCGGAGATCCTGGAGGAGTACTACGTCTCCTTCCTCCTCGACCGTGCCAACCGCACCTTCCTCTCCATCGCGTCCGTCGAGGGCGGCGTGGAGATCGAGGAGGTGGCGGCCACCCGTCCGGAGGCCGTCGCCAAGATCGCGATCGACGCCATCGACGGTGTGGACGAGGCCAAGGCCCGCGAGATCGTCGAGGCCGCCAAGTTCCCGGCCGAGGTCGCGGACAAGGTCGCGAACGTCCTGATCAAGCTGTGGGACACCTTCATCAAGTCGGACGCCCTCCTCGTCGAGGTCAACCCGCTGGCGAAGGTCGCCTCCGGTGACGTCATCGCCCTGGACGGCAAGGTGTCGCTCGACGACAACGCCGAGTTCCGTCACCCCGAGTACGAGGAGCTCCAGGACAAGGCCGCGGCGAACCCGCTCGAGGCCGCCGCCAAGGAGAAGAACCTCAACTACGTCAAGCTCGACGGCGAGGTCGGCATCATCGGCAACGGCGCGGGTCTCGTCATGAGCACCCTGGACGTCGTCGCGTACGCCGGTGAGAAGCACGGCAACGTCAAGCCGGCCAACTTCCTGGACATCGGCGGTGGCGCCTCCGCCCAGGTCATGGCCAACGGCCTCGAGATCATCCTCGGCGACCCGGACGTCAAGTCCGTCTTCGTCAACGTCTTCGGCGGCATCACCGCCTGCGACGAGGTCGCCAACGGCATCGTCCAGGCCCTGAAGCTGCTGGAGGACCGCGGCGAGAAGGTCGAGAAGCCGCTCGTCGTCCGCCTCGACGGCAACAACGCCGAGCTCGGCCGGCAGATCCTCACCGACGCGAACCACCCGCTGGTGCAGCGCGTCGACACCATGGACGGCGCGGCCGACAAGGCCGCCGAGCTGGCCCACGCCGCCAAGTAAGCACTCAGGACGAGGACACCAACACACCATGGCTATCTGGCTCAACAAGGACAGCAAGGTCATCGTCCAGGGCATGACCGGCGCCACGGGCATGAAGCACACCAAGCTCATGCTCGGTGACGGCACGAACGTCGTGGGCGGCGTGAACCCGCGCAAGGCGGGTCAGACCGTGGACTTCGACGGCACCGAGGTACCCGTCTTCGGGACCGTCAAGGAGGCCATCGAGAAGACCGGCGCCAACGTCTCCGTCATCTTCGTGCCGGAGAAGTTCACCAAGGACGCGGTCGTCGAGGCCATCGACGCCGAGATCCCGCTGGCCGTCGTGATCACCGAGGGCATCGCCGTGCACGACACGGCCGCCTTCTGGGCGCACGCCGGCAAGAAGGGCAACAAGACCCGGATCATCGGCCCGAACTGCCCCGGCATCATCACCCCGGGCCAGTCGAACGTCGGTATCATCCCGGGCGACATCACCAAGCCGGGCCGCATCGGCCTGGTCTCGAAGTCCGGCACGCTGACGTACCAGATGATGTACGAGCTGCGTGACATCGGCTTCTCGACCGCCGTCGGCATCGGTGGCGACCCGATCATCGGCACCACGCACATCGACGCGCTCGCCGCGTTCGAGGCCGACCCCGAGACCGACCTCATCGTGATGATCGGTGAGATCGGCGGTGACGCCGAGGAGCGTGCCGCGGCGTTCATCAAGGACAACGTGACCAAGCCGGTCGTCGGCTACGTCGCGGGCTTCACCGCGCCGGAGGGCAAGACCATGGGTCACGCCGGCGCCATCGTCTCCGGTTCCTCCGGCACCGCGCAGGCGAAGAAGGAGGCCCTCGAGGCCGCCGGCGTCAAGGTCGGCAAGACGCCGACCGAGACCGCCAAGCTGGCGCGCGCGATCCTCGCCGGCTGAACCGCCGGCGCGACAGCGCATCGTACGGGTGGGCCCGTTCCCCGCGGTGGGGGGCGGGCCCACCCGTCTTCGCGTACCGCCCCTGCCCCGCCCGGTGGGGTCAGCGGGCCTGGGGCGTCAGGCGTTCGGGGCCGTCGAGCAGGGCCTCGCGCAGCCGAGCGCGCAGCTCACGCCGCTCGTCCGGGAGCGGGCCGGGCGCCACCCGGGGCGGCAGGCCCCGCACCGTCTCGCCCGGCGGCACGGGCGGCACGTAGTGCGTGGGCGCCGTGTGCAGGGTCATCGCCGTGCTGCCGATCAGGACGACGGTGACGGCCGTCACCGTCCGCGTCCGCAGACGCGCCCGGCGCTCGCCGCCGCCGCGCACCGCCGCCGGCTCCGCCGCCCGCGTCCGTCCGGTGGACGCCAGCTCCGCCAGCCGGTCGTGCAGTTCCCCCGGATCGGCCAGCTCCGGCAGCCGCTCCGCGAGGACCTCCCGCGCGCACATCAGCCGCCCGGCCGCCGCCCGGGTGCTGGCCTCCGTCTCCGCCGCCGTCTCGGGCAGGTCCAGGCCGACGCCGTCGTACAGCACGAGCGTGCGGCGGTACGGCGGCGGCAGGCTCAGCAGCGCGTCCAGCAGCACGCGGTCCTCCTCCTCGGGCGGCGGGGGGTCGGGGTGCCGGTAGCGGTGGCGGAGGCGGTGCCAGGGGGAGAGGGCCCAGTCGTGCGTGGCCGCGCGCACCCAGCCGGCCGGGTCCGGGTCGCGCGCCACCTCCGGCCAGTGGTCCCACGCCCGCTGGAAGGCCCGCTCCACGGACTCGTGCGCGAGGTCGCGCCGTCCGGTGAGCAGGTACGCCTGCCGGACGAGGGTGGGCGCGCAGTACGCGTACAGCGCGTCGAAGGCCTGAGCGGGCGCCAGGTACGGGGACGCCTCCCGCGGGGCGGGGGCGGTCACCGACGCGCGGCCCCTGCCCGCCGACCGCCCGCCCCGCCCCGGCAACAACGCCCGCGCCCAGGACGGCCCCCTCCGCCTCCGCGACCCGGTCCCGGACGAGCGGCCGCGGCTCGATCCCGGCTCGTCCTTCGGTCCCGGCTCGCCCTCCGACCTAGGCTCGTCCTTCGGTCCCGGCTCGTCCTTCGGCCTCGGCTCGCCCTCCGACCTCGGCCTGCCTTCTGCCCCCGGCTTGTCCCGCGACCCCGGCTTGTCCTCCGGCTCGGCTCCGCCTTCCGAACCCGGCCCGTCTTCCGAACCCGGCCCGTCTTCCGAACCCGGCCCGTCTTCCGAACCCGGCCCGTCTTCCGAACCCGGCCCGTCTTCCGAACCCGGCCCGCCTTCCGACACGCGTCCGCTCTCCGGCTCCGGTCCGCCTCCCGGCGGGGACGCGTCTTCCGGCTCCCGGCCGCCGCCCGACCCGTGTCCCGCTTCTCGCGACGGTCCGGCTCCGGGTTCCGGCTTGTCCGCCGGTTCCCGTTCGGCATCCGGATTCGCCCCGTCTTCCGGCACCGGTTCGCCGTGCGGCGCGGGTTCACCCTCGGGCACCGGTCCGCTTCCCGGCGTCGGACCGGCCGCCGGCTCCGCTGCACCTGCCCCGGCCTCCGGCCACGGGCCGCCGGCAGGGGACGGCCGGGCCTCCGGCGGCGGAGGCGGGACCGGAGGTGACGGCGTGTCCGCTTCCGTCGGAGAGGTCGTCACCGTGATCCCGGGCACCGGTGCCAGGACGAACGCGGCGGGGTCGGTGGGCGTACCCCGGTCCGAGCCGTCGCCGCTTCCGGCCGCCGTCGCACGGATCGTCACCATGGCGGGCCGACCAGCCGGCTGACTCTCCGTCGCAAGGGCGGTCAGCAGGTCCGCGTACGCCTTGCGGTTCCGGCCTCGTGGCGTGCTGCGGCCGGACTCCCACGCCCGCACCGTGTCGGGGCGCACGCCGAGCCGTCCGGCGAGCTGAGCGCGTGTCAGCGAGCCGGCCTCACGCAGGCGTCGGCGTTCCTTGGGCGGGGGGAGCGGGATGGCGGGGCGCCGTGTCACTGGACGTCCCTCAGTACGAAAAAGCACATAAGCGTATTTTTAGCGACACAGCCGGTCTTCGCTCGTTACACCGGAAAAGCGCGTGTCGTTGGGAGCATGGCGGGCGTGATCCAGACGACCGTACGCCGATCGACGCCGGCCTCCCTGCTCCTCCGGCGGCGCCGCCGCTCGCCCGGACTGGCCTCCGGCCTTGTCGGTGGCGCCCTCGCGGCCGGGCTGGGCCTCGCGGCGTTCACCGTGCTCGTGATGCTGCTGTGGGTCAGCTCGCCGTACCCGGACAGCGGACCCGGTGGAGCCCTGCACGTCGCGGCGGCGCTCTGGCTGCTGGCGCACGGCGCCGAACTGGTCCGTGTGGACACCCTCTCCGGCGCCCCCGCCCCGATGGGCGTGCCCCCGCTGCTGCTCCTCGTGGTGCCGCTGTGGCTGCTGCACCGGGCGGCGCGGGACACCGCCGAGGGAGGCGCCCGCGACGACGCCCCGCTGGTGCCCGGACGTACCGCGTGGGCGGGCGTCGTCCTCGGCTACCTCGCCGTCGGCGCCCCCGCCGCCCTCCACGCCGCCGGCGGTGTGCTGCGGCCCGCGTGGGCGCCGACGGCGGTGTGCGTGCCGCTGGTCGCGGCGGTGGCTGCCGGGGCGGGGGTGTGGACCGCGTACGGACGGCCCAGCGGACCGCTGGAGCGACTGCTGGGTGCGGTACTGCCCCGGGGCGCGCGCCACCTGGTGCTGGGCCCGGACGGCCGCCCCGGTGTGGCGGCGCGCGCGGCGGCGGCGGGGGCGACGGTGCTGGTCGCGGGCGGGGCGGTGCTGCTGACGGTGTCGCTGGTGTGGCACGGCGGCGAGACCCGCGGGGCGTTCGGGCGGCTGGCCGAGGGCTGGTCGGGGTGGGTGGCGGTGGCGCTCCTCTGCGTCACGCTGCTGCCGAACGCGGCGGTGTGGGCGGCGGCCTACGCCCTCGGCCCCGGCTTCCTGCTCGGCGCCGGGGCCTCGGTGACGCCGTTCGGTTCGCGGGACGCGCCGCTTCTGCCGCCGTTCCCGCTGCTGGCGGCGGTGCCGGACCCGGGCGCGGGCACGGCGCTGCACGGGGCGGTCGTGGCGGTGCCGCTGGCGGCGGGGGCGGTGGTCGGCTGGTTCGTCGGCCGGGGGTCCGTGACGGGCGGGGGGCGGCTCGGCGCCCGGACGGCGGGCCGGACCGCGGGTGCGGCGGTTCTCGCGGCGGCACTGTGCGGGATGCTGCTGGCGCTGCTCGCCGGGCTGGCGGGCGGTCCGCTGGGCACGGCCGCGCTGGCCCGGTTCGGCCCGGTGTGGTGGCAGGTGGGCGCGGCGACGGCGGTGTGGCTCGGGCTGACGGCGGCCCCGACGGCCCTGACCGTACGGGCCTGGCGCCGCCGGCGGTCGTACGGGCGGGACGGGGGCGACGGGCGTCCGGGCCGTGTGGCCGCGCCCCGTCGCCGTCCGGTCGTTCCGCGTCCGGCCGGAAGGACGCGGCGCCCCCGCCGCCGCTGACTCGTCCGGAACCACGAGCAGGGCGTCCCGCGGCCGGTCCCGCCCGCCGCCCAGGACGAGCCCTGCCTGCTCCTCGACCACGACGACGGCGACGACGGCGACAACGACAACGACGGCGACGGCACCTCACCCTCCGCCCTCGACGTACGCCAGTGGCGCTCGGCCCCCAGAACGCCGGACCCCGTCCGCCCGCGTGAGCGGGCGGACGGGGTCCGGCGGACTCCCCGCGCGCTTCCCGTCAGCCTTCCTCGTCCAGCAGACCGCGCAGCTGCTCCGGCAGATGGTCGCCGCAGGACTGGCGCGCCTGCTGCGTGAGGGCGTCGCTGGTGCACTCGTAGTAGTCGCTGTAGACCAGGCGGGCGCCGAAGACCCCGGCCACCAGGAGCAGCGCCAGCGACCCCAGGACCAGGCCGCTGATCGCCGCCGTGGTCTGCGGGCGGGCCTTCTGCTCGGACGCCGGGGTGTCCGGGTCCTGCCCGCGGGGCTTGACGCGCAGGGCGCTGATGCCCCAGTACAGGGCGAGAGCGCCCAGCAGCAGCGCCAGGTACGGCCAGTTGAAGAGGGCGAAGAAGAAGGCCCACATGCCGCCCAGCAGGGCGTAGCGCGCGCGGCGCTGCGCCGGGTCCGTGGGGTCCCAGCGCATGCCCGGGCCCTGCTGGCCGCCGCCTTGCCCCTCCGGGCCGCGCGGGCGCTCGCCGAAGCCGCCGGGCGAGCGGCCGGGCTGCCGGTCGCTCCAGTTGCGGCCCCAGGGTGAACGGCCGCCCCCCTCCCCGCCGCCCGAGGGGTGACGGGGCTGCCAGGGGCGGTCGGGCGTGCCCTCCGGCGGGGGCGCGAACGGGTTGTCGTCCTGACCGGCCCCCTGGCCCTGGGCGTCGCGGCGGTCGTCGCCGGCCTCGCCCTGGGAGGCGTCGGGGGACGAGGACGGGCGCTCCCGCAGCAGCACGGCGCCACGCTCCCCTCCCTGGGCCGACTGCTGGGGGAACGTGAGGAGTCGCAGGCTGCGGTCCGGCATCAAGTGAGCGTCTTCCCCTTTGTGAAGCACGGCGTGGGTGCGGTGTGACCGCCTCGCACGACGTATCGACTACGAGTGAGCTGTGAGCTGGTGCGTTCCCGTCAGCTCCGCGCGGCCCGGGTCCGTCGCCCTGTGAACGATCGGTGCGCGGTCCGCGTTCCCGTGCGCCCCGGCGTCCAGGACTCGCGTACCCCGGCCGGCTCCCACCAGACGCTACCTTCCGGCCACGCCCCCGTCCCGTGGGGGCCCGTCGGGGGTGCCGGTATCGTTGCTGCCGGTCGGCCGCTTCGTAGGCTTCCCCGTATCAGGGGGCGCGAAGCATTCGGAGGAATGTACAAAGCGCTGTGCCGCCGACCGCACAGACGCTCCCCGAGAAAGGGCCCCACCGTGGCCGAGCACGCCAGGCGTCTCGTCGTGCTGGTCTCCGGATCCGGCACCAACCTGCAGGCGCTCCTCGACGAGATCGCCGCCGTCGGAGCCGAGGCCTACGGGGCCGAGGTCGTCGCCGTCGGCGCGGACCGCGAGGGCATCGAAGGGCTGGCCCGGGCCCGGCGCGCCGGGCTGCCGACCTTCGTGTGCACGGTCAAGGACCACGCGACCCGTGCGGAGTGGGACGCGGCGCTCGCCGAGGCCGTCGCCGCGTACGAGCCCGACCTCGTGGTGTCCGCCGGGTTCATGAAGATCGTGGGGAAGGAGTTCCTCGCGCGCTTCGGCGGGCGGTTCGTCAACACCCACCCCGCCCTGCTGCCCAGTTTCCCGGGAGCCCACGGCGTACGGGACGCGCTCGCGTACGGCGCCAAGGTCACCGGCTGCACCGTCCACTTCGTCGACGACGGCGTCGACACCGGTCCGATCATCGCGCAGGGCGTGGTGGAGGTCCGGGACGAGGACGACGAGAGCGCTCTGCACGAGCGCATCAAGGAAGTCGAGCGAAAGCTGCTCGTCGAGGTCGTGGGGCGCCTCGCCCGCAACGGCTATCGCATCGAGGGACGAAAGGTAGTTATCCAGTGACCGCCGAGAGCAACAAGCGGGCCATTCGACGGGCGCTCGTCAGCGTCTACGACAAGACCGGCCTCGAGGATCTCGCGCGCGGCCTGCACGAGGCCGGGGTGGAGCTGGTCTCCACCGGGTCCACCGCCGCGAAGATCGCCGCCGCGGGCGTCCCCGTGACCAAGGTCGAGGAGCTGACCGGCTTCCCCGAGTGCCTGGACGGCCGGGTCAAGACCCTGCACCCGAAGGTGCACGCCGGCATCCTCGCCGACCTGCGTCTCGCCGACCACGAGCAGCAGCTCGAGGACCTCGGTGTGGAGCCGTTCGACCTGGTGGTCGTGAACCTCTACCCGTTCCGCGAGACCGTCGCCTCCGGGGCCACGCCCGACGAGTGCGTGGAGCAGATCGACATCGGCGGCCCCTCGATGGTCCGCGCCGCCGCCAAGAACCACCCGTCGGTCGCCGTCGTCACCAGCCCCGCCCGCTACGGCGACGTGCTCGCCGCGGTCCAGGGCGGCGGTTTCGACCTCGCCACCCGCAAGCGGCTCGCCGCCGAGGCCTTCCAGCACACGGCCGCGTACGACGTCGCCGTCGCGAGCTGGTTCGCCTCCGCGTACGCGCCCGTCGACGACTCCCCGTTCCCCGACTTCCTCGGCGCCACCTGGGAGCGCAAGAACACCCTCCGCTACGGCGAGAACCCGCACCAGCCGGCCGCCCTCTACGTGTCGGGGACGGGCGGTCTCGCCGAGGCCGAGCAGCTGCACGGCAAGGAGATGTCGTACAACAACTACACGGACACGGACGCCGCGCTCCGTGCCGCGTACGACCACGACGCCCCGGCCGTCGCGATCATCAAGCACGCCAACCCGTGCGGCATCGCGGTCGGCGCGGACGTCGCCGAGGCGCACCGCAAGGCGCACGCCTGCGACCCGCTGTCCGCGTTCGGCGGTGTGATCGCGGTCAACCGGCCGGTGTCGAAGGAGATGGCCGAGCAGGTCGCGGAGATCTTCACCGAGGTCATCGTCGCGCCGGACTACGAGGACGGCGCGCTCGAGGCCCTCACCAAGAAGAAGAACATCCGCGTGCTGCGCGCCCCGCAGGCGCCGTCCGCCCCGGTCGAGGTCAAGCCGATCGACGGCGGCGCGCTGCTCCAGGTCACCGACCGGCTCCAGGCCGAGGGCGACGACCCGGCCACCTGGACGCTGGCCACCGGCGAGGCCCTGTCCGAGGCCGAGCTGGCCGACCTGGCCTTCGCCTGGAAGGCCTGCCGCGCGGTGAAGTCCAACGCGATCCTGCTCGCCAAGGACGGCGCCTCCGTCGGCGTCGGCATGGGCCAGGTCAACCGCGTCGACTCCGCGAAGCTGGCGGTCGAGCGGGCCGGCGCCGAACGCGCCCGCGGCTCCTTCGCCGCCTCCGACGCGTTCTTCCCGTTCCCCGACGGCCTGGAGATCCTCACCGAGGCCGGCGTGAAGGCCGTCGTCCAGCCCGGCGGCTCGGTCCGCGACGAACTGGTCGTGGAGGCCGCCGAGAAGGCGGGCGTGACGATGTACTTCACGGGGACGCGGCACTTCTTCCACTGATCCCGCGCACGACGGGGGGCGGCCCCGGTCCCGAGGAGGGACCGGGGCCGCCCCCCGTCACGCCCGCCGCGTCAGCAGGGGCGCAGGTACCAGATCGGGTCCCAGGTGGCCGTGCCCGACTCGTACGCCGTGGACGTCCAGCGGACGCTGCCGTCCTTGTTGTAGAAGCGGGCGACCGTGCCCGGCGTCTGGTTGTTGGTGAACGGGCCGTCGCCGGTCCAGTTGCTCAGCTTCCACGTCCGGCACGTGTAGAAGTCGAACTTCGTGCCGTTGACGACCATGCACAGGTGCCCGTAGCCGCAGGACAGGGCCTTGGTGGACGCCTCGCCCCGGGGCGCGGCCGTGACGGTCAGGCCGTCGTAGCGGACCGCGTCGGCGGTCACCTCCCGCGGCTTCGCGTCGGTGCCCACCACCCGCTCGGCCGCCTTCCGGAGCGCGGTGACGCGGGTGCCGTCGGGGCCGGGGGCGGCGGTGGCCGCGACCGAGCCGCCGGCGACGAGTGCGGTGGCCGCGACGAGCAGCGCGGCGGACCTGAACGTGTTCACTGTTTCCCTCATGGCTGTTTCCCCCATGGACGAACTGGTCGGTGGCACCGCCGAGGCGGTGTGCTCACACCGTGCCGGGGGATCCCGCCGCCCGGTACCTCACAGCTGCGAGGGTCACCTCCCGCCCGGCGGGGTGTACTCCTCGAGGTAATGGGCGACGCGGTCGGCGTAGGCGCGGTACTTGGCGGGGACGCCCCCCGCGTCGTTGACCCGGCGCCACGACGTGCGGTAGGCGGCGGCGATCAGCACCCGCCGGTCCTCCCGCAGCCCCTCGTCCAGCCGCGGCGCGATCCAGCACAGGTAGCGGCCCATCGCGGGCACCGACTCGGCGGGCGGGAACGGCGGTTCGGGCACGTTCTCGGCGGGCGTGCCGTCCTCGTTCATCCACCACCGCAGCACCTTCGGGGTCCAGCGCGCGATGCCGTACTCGTCGGTGACCGGGTCGGCCAGGTCGGGGTCGAAGTCGCTCTCCACCTTCAGCATCGCCGCGATCAGCGGCGCGGAGACGTCCTCGTTCGGGCAGTCGTGCGCCGTCTCCACGATCAGCAGCCGGTAGGCGGCCGGCACGCCCCGGTCGGTGCGCAGCACGCCGGCACCGTACGTGGCGGCGGCGTCCGTGCGCGCGCCCGGCTCGCCGCCGGACGCGGCCCACCGGTCGACGCCGTACCCGAGGGCGGCCACCGTGGCGGTGGCGAGGGCCGCCGAGACGGCGACCGCCCGCCGGGAGCGGCGCCGGGCGGGCAGCAGCCGGGGCAGCGGGAACGGGCGCCCCGTGCCGGCCGCCTCCCGCACCCGCCGCAGCAGGTCCGCCACGCCGATCCGCTCCTCGTGGGTGCGGGCCAGACAGGCGCGGACGATGTCCCGCCAGGCGTCCGGCAGCTCGGGGGAGAGCCGCAGCTCGTCCGTGCCGGAGGCGTAGGCGGCGGCGGCCGTGCGACGGGCCGCGGGCGTGGCGCCGGGCAGCGGGAAGGCGCCGGTGAGGACCAGGTGGGCGAGCACCCCGAACGCCCACACGTCGGCGGACGCGCGGATCCGGCGGCCCCGCTCGCCGATCTCGGACCACAGCAGCTCGGGCGGGGTGTAGTCGGGCGTGGCGAACGCGGACGTGTAGGCGTGGGTGCCCTCCAGCTCGGCGGCCATGTTGAAGTCGGCGAGGCGGACCGAACCGTCCGCCATCAGCAGCACGTTGGCCGGCTTCAGGTCACCGTGCACCCAGCCCGCCCGGTGCAGCTGGGCCAGCCCCTCGCAGGTCTGGGCGAGCAGGCCGGGGCCGGCGCCGGGGCGGGGCGAGGCGGCCAGCAGCGCCGACAGGGAGCCCTCCGCCCTCTCCAGCACCAGCACGGTGGCGCCGTCCAGCTCCGGGCGGCCGGGATCGTCGACGGTGAGCGTCTCGTACATGCGGATCAGGCGCGGCTGCCTCAGCCGGCGCAGCACGTCCACCTCCCGCTCGGCCAGTTCGCGCAGGTGGTGCAGCTGGCGCGGGGTGCGGGTGCCGGTGGGCAGGAACTTCAGCGCGACCGTGCGCGGCCCGTCCCCGCCGCCCTCGGCGCGGCGGCCGGCGTACACGCTGCCGAACGCGCCCGTCGCGAGCGGCTCGCGCACCTCCCACGCGCCCACCCGGTACCCCTTGGGCACCGGCACGGCGTACGTCCCGGTCACCGGCCCCCCTGGCGGAGCGGGGCCGCCAGGACCGCCAGGTCGTCCTCGCGGACCAGGTCGAAACGGAGCGCCAGGGAGACCAGCGACTCCTTCTTGCCGTTCAGCCGCGGCCCCGGCTCCGCGGTCTCCGGACCGGGTTTGAGGCGCAGCTTCACCGCCAGGTAGTCGATGTTCCACTGCACCGAGGCGCGGGACGCGGCCGGCCACAGCGGGCGCAGCCGCTCCACCGCCTGCTCGACCGTGGGCAGCGGGGCGTGCGGCTCGCCGCGCAGCCGGGGCTCGCACAGCGCGGCCAGCACGGCGAAGTAGCGCTTGGAGCGGTCCAGGGAGAAGGCGGGCGCGGTGGCGGCGCCGTCGTCACCGGCGTCGTGGCGGACGTGATCGTGGCACGGCGCCCACACTTCCAGCGGCAGCAGGTCGCCGCAGGCCGGCAGCACGATCCGGGAGAACTCGAACGGCACCGGGGCGTCCAGGCGGCCCGGCCCGACCTTGATGTGCTCGCCCGCCCCCTCCGGGTTCTCCACGACGTACGTCTGCTCCCGGCTGAGGTTGCTCAGCAGCCAGAAGGCGCCCTGCGCGGTGATCTCCCCCGCTCTGCGGGACACGCCGTCGTGGACGATGCGCAGGCCGTCGCCCTGCGGGGCGCGGCCGAAGGAGAGACGCTCGCCGGGAGCCAGACGGTACTGGTCACGGCGGCCGGAGTGCTCCGGCGCGGTCGCCGGAGGTACGACGATGATGCTGTACACGGTGCGTCCCCCCATGCCTGACAGCTACTCGGTCAGGGTAGGGGGGCGCCCCGCCGCCGGACCTCCCCCGATCGGGTGCGACACGGGTGTGCGGCGGGCCCGGCGCGCGCCGGGCGGTGCGTACGACGGGGCCGTGTCCCCCTCGCCCCGGAGGGGGGCACGGCCCCGTGAGGTGTGCCGCGGCGCGCGGACCGGGACGGCTCAGTACTGCGGCGGCCGGTTGAACCAGTAGCTGCCGTTCCTGTTGGCACAGAACACGATGATCAGGATGCCGAGCACCAGGCTGACCAGCGCGAAGATGTTGGCGCCCAGCAGGCTGATCACGCTGAACAGGGTGACGACCGAGGCGTAGATGATCGCGGAGACGCGTGTCCCGCCACGGCCCGTCCCGAACTTGGCGGCCGTGAGGATCGCCCAGGCGGCGAACGCCAGCACGATCACCCCGAACACGATCATGAAGCCCGCGCCGACGCTCGACACGTTGTCCACGTCCTCCGCGGTGAAGGACGGGTCGTCGGCCAGGATGTCTTCCAGCTGTTCGGCGAACCAGCCGCTCGCGACCACCATGAGGAGGCCGCCGAGCGCCTGAAGGCCGCCGAGCACGAAGAGCATCACGCGCGCGGCCTTGACGCTGCCGGGCATGGACACCGGCCCGCCGGGGTGACCGTAGGGCTGGACCGGCGGGGCGGAGGGGTACCCGTAACCGGGCTGGCCGGGCTGCTGGGGGTAGCCGTAGCCGGGCGGCTGGCCCTGCGGAGCCCCGTAGGGGTTGTTCGGGTCGCCGAAACTCATGGCGGTTCTTCCTCCGTTGCGCTTCTGGTGCGGGGACGGCGCGGGGCGCGGCGCGGAGGAAGTACTGCAGATGCGGTCCGTCCCCCCCCGGTTCTGCCCGCGGCACTGCGCGTTCATCGTTCTTGACCGTTCCTTTCCTTGTCCAGCGGTACGACATATGTGTTGTGCAAGTGCAACATCGCGATCTTGTTCGCATTGGTGGCGATCCTGATCGGATGTCCGGCGCGGCGTCCCGGCCGACCGGAATGCGGGCTGATTGGAACAGCGGCCCGGTCATCCGCGAGGATGGGGCCATGACCGCCCAGATTCTCGATGGCAAGGCCACCGCAGCCGAGATCAAGTCCGATCTGACCGCCCGCGTGGCGGCGCTGAAGGAGAAGGGCGTCACGCCCGGCCTCGGCACGATCCTCGTGGGGGACGACCCCGGCAGCCAGAAGTACGTCGCCGGCAAGCACCGCGACTGCGCCCAGGTGGGCATCGCCTCCATCCAGCGTGAACTGCCCGCCACCGCCACGCAGGAGGAGATCGAGGCGGTCGTCCGCGAGCTGAACGAGGACCCGGCCTGCACCGGTTACATCGTCCAGCTCCCGCTCCCCAAGGGCATCGACGAGAACCGCATCCTCGAGCTGATGGACCCCGGGAAGGACGCCGACGGCCTCCACCCGATGAACCTCGGCCGTCTCGTGCTCAACGAGCCCGCCCCGCTGCCCTGCACGCCGAACGGCATCATCACCCTGCTGCGCCGCCACGGCGTGGAGATCAAGGGCGCCGAGGTCGTGGTCGTCGGGCGCGGCGTCACCATCGGCCGTCCCATGCCGCTGCTGCTGACCCGGCGCAGCGAGAACGCCACCGTGACCCAGTGCCACACCGGCACCCGCGACCTCTCCGCCCACCTCAAGCGGGCGGACATCATCGTCGCCGCGGCCGGCAGCGCCCACCTGATCCGTCCCGAGGACGTCAAGCCGGGCGCGGCCGTCCTGGACGTCGGCGTCTCGCGCAGCGCCGAGGGCAAGATCGTCGGCGACGTCCACCCGGGCGTGGCCGAGGTGGCCGGCTGGGTCGCCCCGAACCCCGGCGGCGTCGGTCCGATGACCCGGGCGCAGCTGCTGGTCAACGTGGTCGAGGCGGCGGAGCGCAGTGTCGGCTGAGCGGAAGGCGCCGGAGGCCTCCGAGGCCCCCGCGGCGGCGGAGGCCGGGGAGGAGCTCACGGTCCGTGACGCGATCAGCGCCCCCGACGCCGAGGGCACCCCGCGCCGGGCCACCCGCAGGTTCCCGCTGTTCACCCGGGACACCGCGCGGCCCGAGGGCGGCGGCCGGGCGGCCCCCGGTGACGCCCCCGCGCCCGCCCGGCAGTGGCCGATCCTGGCCGTGCTGCTCACCGTGGGGCTGGGACTGCTGCTGACCGCGGTGGACGTGTTCCGGGCCGGGCTGCTGCTGATCGGCGCGGCGCTGGTCGCCGGGGCGGTCCTGCGGTGGGCGGTGCCGCACGTCGGGATGCTCGCCGTGCGCTCCCGCTTCACCGACATCGTCACCTACGGCGGCCTGGGGCTGGTGATCGTGCTGCTGGCGCTGATGGTGCAGCCGGACCCGCTGCTGCGGATCCCCTTCCTGCAGGACATGCTGCACTTCACGGTCGACGGCTGAGCCGCCGGCGCGGGGAGCGGCGGCCCGTCCGCACCCCCGTGAGCGGACGGGCCGCGCACCACGTTCCTGCACGGCGGGCGGCCCGTTCAACGGCGGCCCGGCCGCTGTGGCACGGAAGTGACCGTTCCGCTACGCGCCCCGGAAGCCCTCTACACCCTTGTGACGACTCCGGCACGTGTTCGCGACACGGAGGCTCCGCCCAGGGGTGATGTGGCCACGGACACCTCCGCGCGGAGGCACCGGGGTGGTAGGACAGGAAGACGGTGGGACGGTCGTACCGGTCCGGTCCACCCGGTCCGTGGGTTCCGGGGTTCCGTTCGGCCGGGCGGCCGACCGGTGGGACACTGATGCACAAGCGACTGGGCGTGCAATGCCGCACGCGTCCTGTCGCTCCCGTGCGCCCCCACCCCGGGAACTGAAGGCCCGTCCCCGTGGCATCCCTGTGGGTAGCCAGACGGGGCGTGGCAGAGGGCACCATGCGCGAGGGAAACACCAGCACGAACCGGGGGAAGAGGGGGAGAGCAATGCCTCGTTGGAAGGCTTTGCCGGATGAGCTCGATCCGCAGATCAGGGAGTTCACCAGCCAGCTCAGGCGGCTGGTGGACCGCAGCGGCCTGAG
This sequence comes from Streptomyces sp. NPDC096105, assembly GCF_044763335.1. Taxonomy (NCBI): domain Bacteria; kingdom Bacillati; phylum Actinomycetota; class Actinomycetes; order Kitasatosporales; family Streptomycetaceae; genus Streptomyces; species Streptomyces sp. NPDC096105. The sequence continues at coordinate 37,418 of NZ_JBIWGC010000014.1, read as the reverse complement.
CGTCGCGTCGGTCGCCGACCGCACGGGCTACAGCAAGACGTCCTGGGAGCGCTATCTGAACGGCCGGCTGCTCGCGCCGAAGGGCGCGATCGTGGCGCTGGCCGAGGTCACCAAGACCAACCCGGTGCACCTGACCACCATGTGGGAGCTCGCCGAGCGCGCCTGGAGCCGCTCGGAGATGCGGCACGACATGACCATGGAGGCGATCCGGATCTCGCAGGCGCGCGCCGCGCTGAGCGAGCTGGCCCCCCCGCCGTCGGGCGGGGGCGGACGGCGGGGCGGCGGGGCCCGTACGGGGGTCGCCGGTCCGGCCGGCGTGTCGCCGAGCGTGCCGCCCCAGCCGACCGCCACCGACGTCCGCGACGCGTCGGGCAGCGGCAACTCCTGGGGGGTCGCAGGCCGGGACGCCGGCCGCCCGGGGGCGTACGGCCCCGGCGCGCCCGTGGCGGGCGGGTACGGTCCGCCGCCCGCGGACCCGTCCGGTCCCGGCGGCGGCCCCGGCCGTCCCGAGGGCAAGCGGCGCACGGCGATGTTCCTGGTCGGCGCGCTGGGCGCGCTGGTGGTGGTCGCCGCCGGGCTGTACGTCACCGAGACGCAGGGCGACACGACGAAGGCGAAGCCCTCCCCGTCGCCCACCGTCACCAGGGAGGCGCAACTGCCGCCGGGCGTGAAGTGCAGCGGCGAGAGCTGCGACGGCAAGGACGCCGAGGTCATGGGGTGCAGCGGCGACCTGGTCACCACGGCCGGCACCGCGACCGTCGGCGCCACCACCGTCGAGGTCCGCTACAGCGAGGTCTGCGGTGCCGCGTGGGGCCGCATCACCCAGGCCACGCAGGGGGACACGGTCGAGATCACCTCGGGGGCGTACCAGCAGACCGACTCCGTCGACGCGCCGGGTGACACGGTCACCTACACGATGATGGTCCCGGCCGCCGCCGCCACCGAGGCCAAGGCCTGCGCGGTGCTGGCCGCGACGGGCGAGAAGGGCTGCACGGAGTAGGCAGCGCGCCCCGGGCCGCCTGTTCGTGCGACGCGACTCCTGTTCGACGCGCCCGGTGGGCGCGGCGTGCGGACGCCGGCGGCGCACACCGGCCGGCCGGCGCCGGCGTCCGGCCGCTCGCCGGAGCCGGCCCGGTGACCCGGTGCCGGCGCGGGCCGCGTGGATGCGGGCGACGGCAGCCGTCACGGCCGGCGAGGGCGGCCGGAACCACGTCCGTGTGGGCCGTCCGGGGCATGACATGTGAGGGATCCGTGGTGACGTGAATGCGGCGGCGCGGGGCGGGCACGCGAGAAGTACCCCCACGGGATTCCGGCACGGTCGGTCCCGGACGGCGGCCGCCCCGTCCCCACCTCTCCCGGGCGGGGCGGCCGCCCCCTCCCTCACCTCTCCGCCGCCCCGGTTACCCGCGTGCGCGGGCGGTCACTCTGTGGGACGGGCCACAGGGAGCCCGACCGTGCGCGCCGACGGATGCGCGATAGCCTGACCGCTGGATCTCTCTTGACGCCAAGAGATCGATCATTCGAACCGGTGATCGATCATCGTGGCGGACGCCGGTCACGAGCCGGAGCGGGATCCCGCACCAGGGGGCAGGGACCGCCCCACCGCCAGCTGTCATACGGAGAACGCCATGACCCGCACTCCCGTGAACGTCACCGTCACCGGCGCGGCCGGCCAGATCGGTTACGCCCTGCTCTTCCGCATCGCCTCCGGCCAGCTGCTCGGCGCGGACGTGCCGGTCAAGCTGCGCCTGCTGGAGATCACCCCGGCGCTCAAGGCCGCCGAGGGCACCGCCATGGAGCTGGACGACTGCGCGTTCCCGCTCCTGCAGGGCATCGACATCACGGACGACCCGAACGTGGCCTTCGACGGCGCCAACGTCGCCCTCCTCGTCGGCGCCCGGCCGCGGACCAAGGGCATGGAACGCGGTGACCTCCTCGAGGCCAACGGCGGCATCTTCAAGCCGCAGGGCCAGGCCATCAACGCCCACGCCGCGGACGACATCCGCGTCCTGGTCGTCGGCAACCCGGCCAACACCAACGCGCTGATCGCCCAGGCCGCCGCGCCGGACGTCCCGGCCGAGCGCTTCACCGCCATGACCCGCCTGGACCACAACCGCGCGCTGACCCAGCTCTCGAAGAAGACCGGCGTCCCGGTCTCCGAGATCAAGAAGCTGACGATCTGGGGCAACCACTCCGCCACCCAGTACCCGGACATCTTCCACGCCACCGTCGCCGGCAAGAACGCCGCCGAGGTCGTGAACGACGAGAAGTGGCTGGCCGAGGACTTCATCCCGACCGTCGCCAAGCGCGGCGCCGCCATCATCGAGGCCCGCGGCGCCTCGTCGGCCGCCTCCGCCGCCAACGCCGCCGTCGACCACGTCCACTCCTGGGTCAACGGCACCCCGGAGGGCGACTGGGTCTCCATGGGCATCCCGTCCGACGGCTCCTACGGCGTGCCCGAGGGCCTCATCTCCTCCTTCCCGGTCACCGTGAAGGACGGGAAGTACGAGATCGTCCAGGGTCTGGAGATCAACGAGTTCTCCCGCGCCCGCATCGACGCCTCCGTCAAGGAGCTCGAGGAGGAGCGCGAGGCGGTCCGCGGGCTCGGCCTCATCTGAGCCCGGCCACCGCGGCCTTCGCGGGGCCCCGCACCGGTTCGCCGGTACGGGGCCCCGCGCGCGTCCGGCACGGGGCTCCGCACCGGCGCCGCCCCACAGGTCACCGCCGTCAGAACCTGTTCGCACGCGCCCGCCCCTCCCTGTGCTGATGCCCCGTCACCCCCTGTGGCCGTGACGTCCATTCGCGTATCGGGATCCGCGTGAGCACCGCGTTCGCGCCGCAGCAGCAGCCACAGCACCCGGGCGGGACGCCGGACGGTCCGCCGCCCGTGCCGCCGTACGCCAGCGAGGCGTCCCGGCTGCTGTGCGCGGGGGCCTACCTGGACCCCGGCTACCGCGACCGTGTCATCGAGGAGCTGTACCTCCACGAACAGCGGGCCGTGGCGCCCTCGCTCGGTTTCGACGCCGCCCGCGTCCTCGCCCACGCACTGCGCGCCCGGCGCCTGGCGACGCTGTGGGCGGCGGCCGTCCTCGGCCTGTGGATCGTGGGCACCCCGATCAGCGGCAACCTGCTCCCCCACTTCGTGGGGCCCAGCCTGCTGCTCGCCGTCGCGCCCCTGCTGCGCGGGCGGGCCGCCCGGCCGCCCCGGTACCGCTCGCCCGCCGCGTTCCTGGCCCGCTGGGGCGGGCGCGCCCTGACCGTGTTCGCCCTGTTCACCCTGGCCTCCGTGGCGTTCGGCGAGGAACGGGGGAGTTCCTCGTACGGGTCCTCCTCCTACGGCTCCTCCGGCGACGACGACCTGCTGGGGGCGGTCACCGACGGGCTCGCCGAGGGCGCCGAGCCCTGGCAGGCGTGGTTCGGGATCGGCGTGCTCGTGGTCATCGGCCTGTGCGCCGCGGGGCGGCGCACCCAGTTCGCCCGGGTCATCGCCGTCGAGCTGTCCCCGGCCCGCTTCCCCGACGCCGCCGGCGACCCCGCCGAACGGACCGGCGGACCGCGGTTCCGCGGGCTGTCGCAGCGCATCCGGCTGGAGCAGCACACCCCGCTCGCCATGTACCACGAGGCGCGCCCGTTCTGCGGGGCGGGCACGGCGCACGACACCTGGGTGCTCGCCGTCGAGCTGCGGCCCGAAGGGCGGAGCCGCGGCGGCGGGGGTCGCCGGGGCCCTGGTCCTGAGCCTCGTCGTCGGCGACGACGGCACGGACGCTCGTGCGGACGACCGGACCGGCGGTACGGCCGCGGCGCAGACGTCGCCGTCGCCGGCGGGGGAGTCGGAACCCGTGGCGACGGAGGGGTCCGACACCGCCGAGCCGTGGTCCGCCCCCGAGCCGTCGCCCCTCCCCGAGGGCTTCGGACTGCACCGTGACGCCGAGGGCCTCACCGTCGCCCGCCCGACGGGCCGGGAACGGGAGGCGGTGCCCTCCCCGCACGGCTTCGACGTCGTCAGCCACCGCAGCCCGGACGGCCTCCGCCGCCTCCAGGCGTACGAGGCCGAGGAGCGCTCGCCGGAGGAGTCCTTCGACCTGTACCTGTCCGGCCGGACGCCGAAGGCGGACGGCTTCGAGAAGGTCACGCTGGCGCCCCTGGAGACGGAGGGAGTGTCCGGCCTGCGCCTCGAGTACCGCGCCGACTCGCTGCGCGGAGAGCCCGACGTGGGCAGCTGGCACGTCCAGGACGCGCGCTTCCGCTCACCGGCCGACGGCAAGGTGTACGCCATCGCCGCGTACGGCGCCCCCACGGACGGCATCGACCCCGAACTCGCCCTGGTCCTCACGGCGGTCGCCCACTTCTGCCCCCGTCGGCGCCGTGCCCGTCGCCCTGACCGAGGCGGGTCCGCCGGCCGCCCGCTTCCGGTGACCGCCGTGGCCCCTCCCCACGGCCTGCCTGAGCCGGGCATCGCGGCGTGGCCGGGGGCGCGCCGTGCCGGCCCCTCCGCACGGCGCCCGTGCGGGCCGCCGTGCCGCGACCGTGCACGCTCGGCGTCCGGCTCCACGCCGTCCCGCATCCGGCCCGCCCGGCCGGCGCGTACCGGACCCGCCCCCGCCGGAGGGTCCCGCGGCGGGGCCGTGACGAAACGCACTCCGGGCCCGCGTTCCGCATGCATTCCGTCCGGCAGGGCAGGAGCACCCGGTCCCGGGGGTAGCAGGAATGTGACTCACGGGCGTGGAGAAGAACGGAAGGCAGCAAGCGATCATGGCGGACAGCACAGAACTGCGGGCACGCGACACCATTCACGCGGGAGGCGAGTGGCGAGCCGCCGTCTCCGGGGCCACCCGGGAGATCCTCGACCCGGCGGACGCCCGGCCGTTCGCCCTGGTCGCGGAGGGCGACGAGCAGGACACCGACCTCGCGGTCGCGGCCGCGCGCCGCGCCTTCGACGAGGGCGACTGGCCGCGCACCCCCGCCGCCGAACGGGCCGCGCTGCTGCGCCGCGTCGCCGACCTGCTGGTCCGGGACCGCGAGGAACTGGGTCTTCTGGAGAGCCGGGACGCGGGCAAGACCCTGGAGGAGGGCCGCGTCGACATCGACTGCGTGGCCGACGCCTTCCGTTACTTCGCCGACCTGGTCGCCGCCGAGGCGCCCGGCCGGGTCGTGGACGCGGGTTCGCCCGACGTCCACAGCGTCGTCGTGCACGAGCCGGTCGGCGTCTGCGCCCTGATCACCCCCTGGAACTACCCGCTTCTCCAGGCCAGTTGGAAGATCGCCCCGGCGCTCGCCGCGGGCAACACCTTCGTGGTCAAGCCCAGCGAGATCACCCCGCTGACCACGGTCGCCCTGATCGGCCTGCTGACCGAGGCGGGGCTGCCCGCGGGCGTCGCCAACATCGTCACCGGCCCCGGCCACACCGTCGGCGCGCGGATGGCCGAGCACCCCGACGTCGACCTGGTCTCCTTCACCGGCGGCCTGGTCAGCGGCACCAAGGTCGCCCAGGCCGCCGCGCCGACCGTGAAGAAGGTCGCCCTCGAACTCGGCGGCAAGAACCCCAACGTGGTGTTCGCCGACGCCTGCGCCACCGAGGAGGGCTTCGACACCGCCGTGGACCAGGCCCTCAACGCGGCCTTCATCCACAGTGGCCAGGTCTGCTCGGCCGGCGCGCGGCTGATCGTCGAGGAGTCCGTGCGGGATCGTTTCGTCGCCGAACTCGCCCGCCGTGCCGAGAGGATCCGGCTCGGCCGGGGCACCGAGGACGGCGTCGAGTGCGGCCCGCTGGTCTCCGCGCAGCAGCGCGAGAAGGTCGAGGCGTACGTCGAGTCCGCGCTCAAGGAGGGCGCGGTGCTGCGCTGCGGCGGCAAGCGGCCCGAGCCGGCGCCCGAGCGCCCCGCGTCCGGCTACTTCTACGAGCCGACCGTCCTCGACCGCTGCCACCGTGAGATGCGGGTGGTGCGCGAGGAGGTCTTCGGACCGGTCCTCACCGTCGAGACCTTCCGCACCGAGGAGGAGGCCGTCGCCCTCGCCAACGACACCGAGTACGGGCTGGCCGGCGGCGTGTGGACGGCCGACGCGGGCCGCGCCCGCCGGGTGGCCGGACGGCTGCGCCACGGCACCGTGTGGATCAACGACTTCCACCCCTACCTCCCGCAGGCGGAGTGGGGCGGCTTCGGCAGGAGCGGCACGGGCCGCGAACTCGGCCCGGCGGGGCTCGCCGAGTACCGCGAGACCAAGCACGTCTACCAGAACCTGGCGCCGGCGCCGGTGCGCTGGTTCGCCGGCTGAGCGGCGGACGACGCGGGGTGCGGGGCGATGTCCCCCCACCGCCACGGCGGCGGCCGTCCCGGCGCCCGCGCTGTCCGCCCCGTACGCGCCCCCGTACGGGACGCGCTCCTCCAGCCCCCTCCGGGCGGGCCGCGTCCCGTACGAGCCGTCCCCGAGCGGCCCCACCGAGTCGCCGCCTCCGCGGGACGCCCGTCCCGCACGACGCGAGACGACCCACCCACCTGCCCCGAGCCCCCGAGGAGTACCGTCCCGATGCCCGCCGAAACCCCCGCGCGCGAGACCGAGTACGACTACGTCGTCATAGGCGGCGGCACCGCAGGTTCCGTCATCGCCTCCCGCCTCACCGAGAACCCGGACGTCACCGTCGCCGTCATCGAGGGCGGCCCCAGCGACGTCGGCCGCGACGACGTGCTGACGCTGCGCCGCTGGATGGGCCTGCTCGGCGGCGAGCTCGACTACGACTACCCCACCACCGAGCAGCCGCGCGGCAACTCGCACATCCGGCACAGCCGCGCCCGCGTCCTCGGCGGCTGCTCCTCGCACAACACGCTCATCGCGTTCAAGCCGCTGCCGTCCGACTGGGAGGAGTGGGAGCGGGCCGGCGCCACGGGCTGGGGCGCCGTGCAGATGGAGGCGTACTACGCCCGGCTGAGGAACAACATCGTCCCGGTCGACGAGAAGGACCGGAACGCCATCGCCCGCGACTTCGTCGACGCCGCGCAGACCGCGCTCCGGGTGCCCCGCATCGAGGGCTTCAACAAGGAGCCGTTCGACGAGGGCGTCGGCTTCTTCGACCTGGCCTACCACCCCGAGACCAACAAGCGGTCCTCGGCGTCGGTGGCGTACCTGCACCCGGTGATGGACGAGCGGTCCAACCTGACGATCTGGCTGGAGACCTGGGCGTACCGGCTGGAGCTGAACGGCACCCGCGCCGAGGGCGTCCACGTGCGCACCAAGGACGGCGAGGAGGTGCTGATCCGGGCCCGTGACGAGGTGGTGCTGTGCGCCGGCGCCGTCGACTCGCCGCGGCTGCTGCTGCACTCCGGCATCGGGCCGCGCGCCGACCTGGAGGCGCTCGGCATCCCCGTGGCGCACCACCTGCCGGGTGTCGGCGAGAACCTGCTCGACCACCCGGAGTCGGTGATCGTGTGGGAGACCGACGGGCCCCTCCCGGAGAACTCGGCGATGGACTCCGACGCGGGCCTGTTCGTGCGCCGCGACCCCGGCCACGCGGGCCCGGACCTGATGTTCCACTTCTACCAGATCCCGTTCACCGACCATCCGGAGCGACTGGGCTACCGGCGGCCGGAGTTCGGCGTCTCCATGACCCCGAACATCCCCAAGCCGAAGAGCCGCGGACGGCTGTACCTGACCAGCGCCGACCCCGAGGCGAAGCCGGCGCTGGACTTCCGGTACTTCACCGACGAGGACGACTACGACGGCCGCACGCTCGTCGACGGCATCCGCATCGCCCGCGAGATCGCCAGGACCGAGCCGCTCGCACACTGGCTCAAGCGCGAGGTGGCGCCCGGCCCGGACGTCACCGGCGACGAGGAGCTCAGCGAGTACGCCCGCAAGGTCGCGCACACCGTCTACCACCCGGCCGGCACCTGCAGGATGGGCGCCGCCGACGACGAACTCGCGGTCGTGGACCCCGAGCTGCGCGTCCGCGGGCTCCAGGGCCTCCGCATCGCGGACGCCTCCGTCTTCCCGACCATGACCGCCGTGAACCCGATGATCGGCGTGCTGATGGTCGGCGAGCGCGCCGTCGATCTCCTCGGCGGCGACACCCGCTGAGCGCGGCGGCCACGAACGTCACCGCCGGCTTCGCACACGGCTTCCGCCCGGCGATCACCGGGGAGGCGGCGAAGCAGTGGGTGGGCAGCCACCGCTCCGTGCGGGAGGAGCGGCTGCCCTGACCCGCTAGCGGTGCTGTCCCGGCTGGTAGTGACCGGGCGCCATCCGGCAGGTCACGCCGAACCGGTTCCAGGCGTTGATCACCGCGACGGCGGCGATCAGATGGGACAGCTCCGTCTCGTCGAACTGCTGGGCGGCCCGCTCGTACACCTCGTCCGGCACGAAGCCTCCCCCGGACTTCGTCTGGGAGGCGCCCCCGGCCAGAACCGTGACCGCCTCGGTCAGCTCGATCGCGGCGAGCTCCTTCTCCGTGTAGAAGTGCCGCGACTCCTCCCACGCGGCGAGCTGGACGATCCGCTCGACGCTCTCGCCCGCCGCGAGGGCGTCCTTGGTGTGCATGTCCAGGCAGAACGCGCAGTGATTGAGCTGCGAGGCGCGGATCTTCACCAGCTCGGCCAGCTTCGGGTCCAGCCCCTGCCGGGCCGCGGCGTCCAGCCGGACCATCGCCTTGTAGACCTCGGGGGCGTGCTTCGCCCACTCCAGGCGGGCGGGCTCCTCCGCCGCGTAGGGGACCGTCCCGGTCGTGTCGGTGTGCGTCATGCCGTCGACCCTAGGAGCGAGGCAGCCCAGGAGTATGGTCCACTTCCATGGCGGAACGCTGGGCCACTTTCGGCATCGACCTCCACCTCGACCCGCGCGGGCCCGGACTGCGGCGCGGCCTCACCGACGCCCTGCGGGAGGCCGTCCGCGGCGGCCGGCTCGCCCCCGGCACCCGGCTGCCCTCCTCCCGCTCCCTCGCCGCCGACCTGGGCATCGCCCGCAACACCGTCGCCGACGCCTACGCCGACCTGGTCGCCGAGGGCTGGCTCACCGCACGCCAGGGCTCCGGCACCCGGGTCGCCGACCGCGCCGCCCCCGGCCGCCCGGCCGCGGCCCCCACGCCCCGCCGCACCCCCGGCCGGCTCCCGTACAGCCTGATGCCCGGCACCCCCGACCTCGCGTCCTTCCCCCGCGCCGCGTGGCTGCGGGCCACCCGCCGCGCCCTCGCCGCCGCGCCCCACGACGCCTTCGGCTACGGCGACCCGCGCGGCCGCCCGGAACTGCGCGAGGCCCTCGCCGGGTACCTGTCCCGGGTCCGGGGCGTGCGCGCCGACCCCGAGCACGTCGTCGTCTGCTCCGGCTTCGCACACGGCCTCCGGCTGCTGTGCGAGGTGCTGCGCGCCCGCGGCGCCCGCACCCTCGCCGTGGAGCCGTACGGCCTCGACGTGCACTGGGCCCTGGTCCGCCGCGCCGGCCTGGAGACCGTCCCGCTGGCCCGGGACGACCTCGGCACCCGCGCCGGGGACCCGGGCGACGCCGACGCGGTGCTGCTCAACCCGGCCCACCAGTTCCCGCTCGGCGGGGCGCTGCGCCCGGAGCGCCGGGCCGCCGTGGTCGAGTGGGCGCGCCGCACCGGCGGCCTGATCCTGGAGGACGACTACGACGGCGAGTTCCGCTACGACCGCCAGCCCGTCGGCGCCCTCCAGGACCTCGACCCCGGGCGGGTGGTCTACCTCGGCACCGCCAGCAAGTCCCTCGCCCCCGGCCTGCGGCTGGGCTGGATGGTGGTGCCGCCGTGGCTGCTGCCGGACGTCCTCGCGCACGGCGGCGGCCGCACGGTGAGCGTCGTGGAACAGCTCGTCCTCGCCGAGTTCCTCTCCTCCGGCGCCCACGACCGGCAGGTCCGCGCCGCCCGCCTGCGCTACCGCCGCCGCAGGGACGCCCTCGTACGGGCCCTCGCCGAACGGGCGCCGCACGTCCGCGTCACCGGCATCGCCGCCGGACTGCACGCCGTCCTCGAACTGCCGCCCGGCACCGAGCAAGCGGTCCAGCGGGCGGCCGTCTGGCAGGGGCTCGCCGTCAAGGGCCTGGACTTCTTCCGCCACCCCGGCGTCACCGACCCGGCCGGCGACGCCCTCGTGGTCGGCTACGCCACCCCGCCCGACCACGCCTGGAACGGCACCCTGGAGGCCCTGCTCCGCGCCCTGCCGTGACCGGGGTCCCGCACCCTCCCGTGGCCGGCGCCTGTGGATCTCCCGTGAGCACTGAACGGCCATTTTCCGCCAAAGAGTGACAAAGCGTCAGCGGTGGAACGGGTGAGCCCGGGGGCTCCCGTGCGGCCCGGCCGAACGGTCTCTAGGCTGTCCGCCGCGAGCCGGGACGACACGGAAACGACACGGAAACGATTCGGCGCGACACACAGGGGGAGCGGAAGGCATGGCGCGGACACGGCGACGGCTGCGGTCCAGCACGGTGGTGCTGGGCGGCATGGGAGTACTCGCGGCGGCACTGTCGGCCTGCGGGTCCGATCCGGACCGGCGGTGCGTGGACCGCGACAGCTACACCCTCGGCGACGGTTACAAGGTCGTCTCCGACAAGAACTGCTCCAGCGGCTCCCGTTCCTCCGGCTCCGTGGGCAAGGGCCGGTCGTCCCGCGCCGCCGACGCCGAGTGGTACTACGACTCCGACGTCCGCAGCGGTTACGCCCGCAACGGCACCTTCAGCCGCAGCGAGGCCGTCGACCGGGGCGGCTTCGGCTGCTCCGGCAGCGGCGGGGGCTGATCCGCCGTGGAACGGCGCACCACCGAGCCCCGCCCCGGCTGGCAGCAGACCGTCGAGGAGCAGGGGCTCATCTACCCGCTGACCCGCTACCCCGACGACTCCCTGCGCCCCTACTGGGACGAGAGCGCCTACTACGTCTTCGCCCTGGACGAGGTCGAGGCGCTCGAGGAGACCGTCGAGGAACTGCACGCGATGAGCCTGGCGGCGGCCGGACACATCGTCGCCGAGGGCCGCTTCGCCGATCTCGGCATCACCGACCCCCGGGTCGTGGACGCGGTCACCGAGGCATGGCACCGGAGGGACGAACTGCCCTCCCTGTACGGCCGCTTCGACCTCCGCTACGACGGCACGGGCCCGGCGAAACTGCTGGAGTACAACGCGGACACCCCGACCTCCCTGGTGGAGGCGGCCTCCCCGCAGTGGTTCTGGATGGAGGAGCGCTTCCCCGGCGCCGACCAGTGGAACTCCCTGCACGAACGGCTCGTCGACGCCTGGAGGAAGCAGTCCGCCCTGCTCCCGCCGGGCAGCCCGCTGTACTTCGCCCACACCGCCGGCGACGAGAGCGGCGAGGACCTGATGACCGTCGCCTACCTCAAGGAGACCGCCGAACAGGCCGGCCTGGAGACCGACTGGCTCGCCATGGAGGAGATCGGCTGGGACCGGCTCTCCGGCCGCTTCGTCGACAACCGCCTGCGGTTCATCCGCAGCATCTTCAAGCTGTACCCGTGGGAGTGGCTGACCACCGACCGCTTCGCCGGCCATGTGCTCGACACCCTCGACAACGGCGGCGGCACCGGCTCCACCCTGTGGATCGAACCCGCCTGGAAGATGCTGCTCAGCAACAAGGCGCTGCTGGCGGTCCTCTGGGAACTCGACCCGGGCCACCCCAACCTCCTCCCCGCCTACCTCGACGGCCCGCGCGAACTGGCGGACACCACGGGCTGGGTCGCCAAGCCGCTGCTGGGCCGCGAGGGCGCCGGCGTCACCGTGCACCAGCCCGGCACCGCCCCGGAGCCCCGCGACGAGCCCTGCTGCTACCAGGAGCTCGCCCCGCTGCCCGACTTCGACGGCAACCGGGTCGTCCTCGGCGCCTGGGTGGTGGAGAACGAGGCCGCGGGTCTCGGCATCCGCGAGTCCTCCGGCCTGATCACCGACGCGTACGCCCGCTTCCTGCCGCACGTCATCCTGTAGCCGGCGGACGAAGGGGCGGGCGGCTCCCGCATCGCGGACACCCCCCACGCCGCTCCGGCACACCCGGTAACCTGGCCCACGGGCCGTGACTGGCGCGCTGGGATGGGACCGACCATCGGGGAGCGGCCCGGGAGGAACGTGCCGTGCGCCTGGGCCATCCGTACCGTGAACGCTGAACGCTACGTCCGGAGGTCCCCATGTCTGCCGAGCAGCCGCTCACCCCCGAGTCCACCGCCTTCCGCTCCGCCCTCGACGTGATCCGCGCCGTCGAGCCGCGCGTCGCCGACGCCATCGGGCAGGAGGTCGCCGACCAGCGCGAGATGCTCAAGCTGATCGCCTCCGAGAACTACGCCTCCCCGGCCACCCTGCTGGCGATGGGCAACTGGTTCAGCGACAAGTACGCCGAGGGCACCGTCGGCCGCCGCTTCTACGCCGGCTGCCGCAACGTGGACACGGTCGAGTCGCTCGCCGCCGAGCACGCCAAGGAGCTGTTCGGCGCCCGCCACGCCTACGTCCAGCCGCACTCCGGCATCGACGCCAACCTGGTCGCCTTCTGGGCCGTCCTCGCCGACCGCGTCGAGGCGCCGTTCCTGGAGAAGACCGGCGTCCGCCAGATCAACGACCTCTCCGAGGCCGACTGGGCCGAACTGCGCCAGGCCTTCGGCAACCAGCGCATGCTCGGCATGTCCCTGGACGCCGGCGGCCACCTCACCCACGGCTTCCGGCCCAACATCTCCGGCAAGATGTTCGACCAGCGCTCCTACGGCACCGACCCGGCCACCGGCCTGATCGACTACGACGCCCTGCGCGCCTCCGCCCGGGAGTTCAAGCCGCTGATCATCGTCGCCGGCTACTCCGCCTACCCCCGTCTGGTGAACTTCCGCATCATGCGCGAGATCGCCGACGAGGTCGGCGCCACGCTCATGGTCGACATGGCCCACTTCGCGGGCCTGGTCGCCGGCAAGGTCCTCACCGGCGACTTCGACCCCGTGCCGCACGCCCAGATCGTCACCACCACCACCCACAAGTCGCTGCGCGGCCCGCGCGGCGGCATGGTGCTGTGCGACGACTCCCTGAAGGACCAGGTCGACCGCGGCTGCCCGATGGTCCTCGGCGGCCCGCTGCCGCACGTCATGGCCGCCAAGGCCGTCGCCCTCGCCGAGGCCCGGCAGCCCGCCTTCCAGGACTACGCCCAGCGCATCGTGGACAACTCCCGCGCGCTCGCCGAGGGCCTGATGCGCCGTGGCGCCACGCTGGTCACCGGCGGCACCGACAACCACCTCAACCTGATCGACGTCGCCACCTCCTACGGCCTCACCGGCCGGCAGGCCGAGGCGGCCCTGCTCGCCTCGGGCATCGTCACCAACCGCAACGCCATCCCGGCCGACCCCAACGGGGCCTGGTACACCTCCGGCATCCGGGTCGGCACGCCCGCGCTGACCACGCGAGGGCTCGGGACGGCGGAGATGGACGAGGTCGCCGGTCTCATCGACCGCGTCCTCACCACCGCGGAGCCGGGCACCACCAAGTCCGGAGCGCCGTCCAAGGCGTCGCACGTGCTCGACGAGAAGGTCGCCGACGAGATCTCGCGGCGGGCCACCGGCCTGGTCGCCGGCTTCCCGCTGTACCCGGAGGTCGACCTCGGCTGAGGCCGCCCGCCGGCTGCCCGGTCATGCGTCCGGCAGCTCCTGGCGGGGGCGGCCGCCCGGGCCCTTGCGGGCGCGGGCGGCGGCCGCTCCCCGGAGCGCGTACGGGCGCAGTGCCAGGGCCAGGGCGGCTCCGGCCGCCAGGCCCGCTACGGCCCACCACCGGTCGGTGCCGTCGTCCGCGACGGGGGCGGCCGCCCGGGCGGGGGCTATGTGCAGGTCCTCCTGCGTGCCGCCGCGCGCACTGTGTTCCTCGTCTCATTGGCCACGATCGACAACAGCCACGGCCGGAAGGCCGCGCCGTCCTTGAACCGCCCCAGCGCGCAGTACGCCTTCACGAAGGCCTGCTGCACCACGTCCTCCGCGTCCGCTCCCGCCCCGAGCGCGGCGGCCGCCCTGAGCGCGATGCCCGTACGGGCCCGCACCAGCTCCGCGTACGCCTCCGGCTGTCCGGCGCGTACGCGGGCGATCACCGCGGCCTCATCGACGATGCGGCCCCCCTCCCGCGTCCTCACACCCTTGTTACACCCCGCGGAACGGATCGGTTCCCACCTGTTCCCGGTCCGTTCCGGACCGCTCTGCGGGACCTGAGAGAATGGGGGGCATGGCCTCTGATCGCCCCTCCGTCTCCCACCAGCACCCCCAGGGGAACGGCTCCGCCATGCGGCATCGTCCTCGTGTGCTCTCCGGGATCCAGCCCACCGCAGGCTCCTTCCACCTCGGCAACTACCTCGGCGCCGTCCGCCAGTGGGTGGCGCTCCAGGAGACCCACGACGCCTTCTACATGGTCGTCGACCTGCACGCGATCACGGTCCCGCAGGACCCCGAGGAGCTGCGGGACAACACCCGGCTCGCCGTGGCCCAGCTGCTGGCCGCCGGCCTCGACCCGGACCGCTGCACCCTCTTCGTGCAGAGCCACGTGCCGGAGCACGCCCAGCTCGCGTGGGTGATGAACTGCCTCACCGGCTTCGGCGAGGCCTCCCGCATGACCCAGTTCAAGGACAAGTCCGCCAAGCAGGGCGCCGACCGCGCCTCCGTCGGGCTGTTCACGTACCCGGTCCTCCAGGTCGCGGACATCCTGCTCTACCAGGCCCACGAGGTGCCGGTGGGCGAGGACCAGCGCCAGCACATCGAGCTCACGCGCGACCTCGCCACGCGCTTCAACGGCCGCTTCGGCGACACCTTCACGCTCCCGAAGCCGTACATCCTCAAGGAGACGGCGAAGATCTACGACCTCCAGGACCCGGCGGTCAAGATGAGCAAGTCGGCGTCCACGCCCAAGGGCCTGATCAACCTTCTGGACGAGCCGAGGACCACCGCGAAGAAGGTCAGGAGCGCGGTCACCGACACCGACACGGTGATCCGCTACGACGTGGTGGAGAAGCCCGGCGTCAGCAACCTGCTCACGATCTACTCCGTCCTCACCGGCACCGGCATCCCCGAGCTGGAGGAGAAGTACGCGGGCAAGGGCTACGGCGCGCTCAAGACGGACCTCGCCGAGGTCATGGTCGACTTCGTGACCCCGTTCCGGGAGCGCACCCAGCAGTACCTGGACGACCCGGAGACGCTCGACTCGATCCTCGCCAAGGGGGCCGAGAAGGCGCGCGCCGTCGCGGCCGAGACCCTCGCCCGGGCGTACGAACGGGTCGGCTTCCTGCCCGCCAAGCACTGAGCCGAGCACTGGGCCGACCACTGGGCCGCTCACTGGGCCACAGCACCGAACCGGCGCAGTGAACCGGCCCCCGGGCCCGTCCGTACCACCGCACGGCGCTCTACATCACTCCGACTGCGCCTGCCCGCATCCGGGTCGTGGTCGTACAGTCGAGGAACGGGTGACCGCTTCGGCGGCCACCCGGACGCGCATCCGTTCCACCACCGCGCTTCACCACCACAACGACAGGAGACGACGTGGGGACCGTAACGATCGGTGTGTCGATCGCGGTCCCGGAGCCTCACGGCAGCCGGCTTCAGCAGCTGCGCGCGGGCTTCGGCGACGCCGCCGCCTACGGCATCCCCACGCACGTCACCCTGCTGCCGCCCACGGAGGTCGCCGACACGGTCGTGCCGGCCGTCGAGGCGCACCTCGCCGAGGTCGCGGCGGCGGGCAGGCCGTTCCCGATGAGGCTGTCGGGCACGGGCACCTTCCGGCCGCTGTCGCCGGTGGTGTACGTCCGGGTCGTCGAGGGCGCGGAGGCCTGCGCCCGGCTGCAGCAGCAGGTCCGTGACCCCTCCGGGCCGGTCGCCCGCGAGCTGCAGTTCCCCTACCACCCGCACGTCACCGTGGCGCACGGCATCGACGAGGCGGCCATGGACCGCGCCTACGAGGACCTCGCCGGCTACGAGGCCGAGTGGGCCTGCACCGGCTTCGCCCTCTACGAGCAGGGCGCCGACGCGGTGTGGCGCAAGCTGCGCGACTTCCCCTTCGGGACCGTCGTGGTGCCCCCGCAGGCCGGACACGCCGGCCGGGGGTCGGTCTCCGCGCGGTGACCCCGGCGGCCCGGCCTCACACCGGCAGCCGGCGGAACACCCCGCGCGGCAGGTGCCGCAGCGCCGACATCACCACGCGCAGCGCGCCCGGCACCCACACCGTCTCCGAGCGGCGCCGCAGCCCCAGCTCGACGGCCGTCGCCACCGCCTCCGGGGTGGTCGCCAGCGGCGCCTCGGGCAGCCCCGCCGTCATCCGGGTGCGGACGAACCCAGGGCGCACCACCATCACGTGCACGCCCGTGCCGTACAGCGCGTCGCCCAGGCCCTGCGCGAACGCGTCCAGGCCGGCCTTGCTGGAGCCGTAGATGAAGTTGGCGCGGCGGGCCCGCTCGCCCGCGACGGACGACAGCACCACCAGCGAGCCGTGCCCCTGCGCCTGGAGGGCGGCCGCGCAGACCAGGCCCGCGGAGACCGCGCCGGTGTAGTTGGTCTGCGCGACCCGCACCGCGGCCCGCGGGTCCCGCTCGTCGCGCGCCTGGTCGCCCAGGGTGCCGAAGGCGAGCAGGACCAGGTCGACGTCGCCCTCGGCGAACACCTTGCCGAGCGCCTCCTCGTGGCCGGCCGGGTCGAGCGCGTCGAAGTCGATGGTGCGCACCTCGGCGCCGAGGCCGCGCAGCCGCCCGGCCGCCTCGTCGAGGCCGGGGGAGGGGCGGCCGGCCAGCCACACCGTGCGGGTGCGGCGGGCGATCAGCCGCCGCGCGACCGCCAGCGCGATCTCGGACGTGCCGCCGAGCACGAGCAGGGACTGGGGGAGGCCGAAGGCGTCCTTCACGACAGCTCCTCAGGGGGCCGGGTCGGGGGGAGGGAGGTCACAGGCGGAGGCGGCGGGACAGGTCCGAGGTGAACACGCCGCGCGGGTCCAGCTCGGCGCGCAGGGCGCGGAAGTCGTCCAGCCGGGGGTACATGGCCGCGAGCAGTTCGGGGCGCAGCCGGGAGTCCTTGGCGAGGTAGACGCGGCCGCCCGCGCCGGCGACCTCCTCGTCGAGCTCGTCGAGGAAGGCGCCGAGGCCGGGCAGCGACGCCGGGATGTCCAGCGCCAGGGTCCAGCCGGGCACGGGGAACGACAGCCAGCCCGGGTCGGCGTCCCCGAACCGTTTGAGGACGGCGAGGAACGACGGGCAGCGGCGCTGGGAGATCCGGCGCACGATCCGGCGCAGGGTGTCCTCCCGGCCGTGCCCGACGACGAACTGGTACTGCACGAAGCCGCCCCGCCCGTAGATCCGGTTCCAGTGCGGCACGCCGTCCAGCGGGTGGAAGAAGGCGGGGATCCGCTGCAGCTCCCCGGTCCGGGCGCGGGGCGCCTTGCGGTACCACAGCTCGTTGAACAGGCCCACGGTCGTCCGGCTGAGCAGGCCCTCCGGCACGAAGGAGGGAGCGGCGGGCAGGCGGGAGGTGCGGAACGACAGCGGCTCCCGGCGGGCGCGGGCGCCGCGGGGCAGGGCGTCCAGCGGGGCGTGGTCGCCGCGGGTGAGGACCGCCCGGCCGGTGGCCCGGCCGCGCGCCAGCAGGTCGATCCAGGCGACCGAGTAGCGGTAGCGGTGGTCGGCGCCGGTGAGACGGGCCATCAGGTCGTCGAGGTCGTCGGCGCGTTCGGTGTCGACGGACATCCAGGAGGTCTCGACGGGCTGGAGCCGCACCGTCGCGGTGAGGATCACCCCGGTCAGCCCCATGCCGCCCGCGGTCGCCTCGAACAGCGGCGTGCCCGGCGCCACGGTGCGGACCCGGCCGTCGGCGGTGAGCAGCTCGAACGACAGCACATGGCGCGAGAAGGACCCGCTGACGTGGTGGTTCTTGCCGTGGATGTCGGTGCCGATCGCCCCGCCGACCGTCACGTACCGGGTGCCGGGCGTCACCGGCACGAACCAGCCCAGCGGCAGCAGCACCTCCATCAGCCGGTGCAGGGACACGCCCGCGTCGCACCGCACGGTGCCGTCGTCGGCGTCGATCGCGTGGATGCGGTCCAGGCCGGTCATGTCGAAGACCTCGCCGCCCGCGTTCTGCGCCGCGTCCCCGTACGCCCGGCCCAGGCCCCGCGCGATGCCGCCGCGCGCCCCGCACCCCCGGACGGCCAGGGCGGCCTCCTCGCACGTCCGCGGACGGACCAGCCGGGCGGCGGACGGGGCGGTGCGGCCCCACCCCGTGACGGGAACGGTGTCGGCAGGCATGGCGGCGACCGTATCGCCCCTCTGTGCGCCGTTGGTTTCAAAACGTCAATCACGTCCCCGAAACGGGTGATTAATGGGATGTCGTCCCGAAGGGATGGAATTCCGGTGCGCCGGGGGTGAACAGTGAGCCACATGGACGACCAGCACGACCTCTCCCGGCCCCGCGGTCTGCGCGGGGTGGACCACCGGATCGTCTCCGCGCTCAGGGCGTGCGGCGCCGACCCCCGCGTGGCCGGAGCCGCGCGCGCCCTGTCCTGGGCGGGGGAGCACGGTGCCGTGTGGGTCGCGACGGGCCTCACGGGCGCCGTCGTGGACCGCCCGCGGCGCACCGCCTGGCTGCGCGGCACCGCTCTCACCGCCGGTGCGCACGCGACGAGTTCGCTGGTGAAGCGGGTCGTGCGCCGCCCCCGCCCGGCGCACGTCGAACCGCTGGTCGGCACCGTCGGACGGCACTCCTTCCCCAGCTCCCACGCCACCTCCGCGGCGGCCGCCGCCGTCGCCTTCGGCGCGCTCGGCGCCCGTGCGGTGCCTCCGCTGGCCGCCGCCGTGTGCGTGTCCCGCCTGGTGGCCGGCGTCCACTACCCGTCGGACGTGGCGGCCGGCGCCGCCCTCGGCGCGCTCGCCGCCCGGCTGGGCACCCGCTGGATGACGGGAGGCCCGGCGTGACGCTGCTGCGCGAGCGCCCCGGCCGCGGGCAGGCCGCGCCGGCCGCCCGGGGCGGGCTCCTCACCGGTCTGCTGCGCACCGCGCGGCCCAAGCAGTGGGTGAAGAACGTCCTGGTGGCCGCCGCCCCGGCCGCCGCCGGCGACCTCTTCTCCGTCCCCGCCCTGATCCGGCTCGCCCTGGTGTTCGTGCTGTTCACCGCCTGCGCCGCCGCCGTCTACCTGGTCAACGACGCGCGCGACGCCGAGGCCGACCGCGCCCACCCCGTCAAGCGCCGCCGCCCGGTCGCCGCCGGACAGGTCCCCGTGCCCGTCGCCTACGCCGCCGGAATCATCCTCGGCGTGCTCGCCCCGGCCGCCGCCGCGCTGCTCTGCCCGCCCGAGCTCGCCGCGCTCCTCGCCGGCTACCTCGTCATGCAACTGGCCTACTGCGTCAGCCTCAAGCACGTCCTCGTCGTCGATCTCGCCGTCGTCACCGCCGGGTTCGTGATGCGCGCGGTGGCCGGGGGGCTGGCCCTCGGCATCCCGCTGTCCCGCTGGTTCCTCATCACCACCGGCTTCGGCGCGCTGTTCATGGTCGCGGCCAAGCGCTACTCCGAGGCCGTGCAGCTCGCCGGGAACGGCGGCGCCACGCGCGCGCTGCTCACCGAGTACACCACCGGCTACCTGCGGTTCGTCTGGCAGCTCGCGGCCGGGGTCGCCGTCCTCGGCTACTGCCTGTGGGCGCTGGAGGAGGGCGGCGTGCCGCACACCAGCGTGCTGCCCTGGCGCCAGCTCTCCGTCGTCGCCTTCGTCCTCGCCGTGCTGCGCTACGCCGTCTTCGCCGACCGGGGCACCGCCGGCGAACCGGAGGACGTGGTGCTCGGCGACCGCGCGCTCGCCCTCATCGGCCTGGTGTGGGCGGCGATGTACGCCCTGGCGGTGGTCGACTGGTGAGGGACCGCCTGCGCCGGCACCGGCGGGAACTCCTCGGCTTCGCGACCGCCGGACTGCTCGCCTACGCCGTCGACCTGGCCCTCTTCCTCTGGCTGCGCGGCCCCGGCGGACTCGGCCCGCTCACCGCGAAGGCGCTGTCCTTCGTCGCCGGCTGCACCGTCGCCTACGCGGCCAACGCCCACGGCACCTACCGCCACAGGCGCGTGCACGGCGCCCGCCCCTACGCGATGTTCTTCGCCGTCAACCTCGCCGGCGCCGCCGTGCAGCTGCTGTGCCTGGCCGTCAGCCACTACGGGCTGGGGCTCACCTCGCAGCGCGCGGACACCGTGTCCGGCGCGGTGGTCGGCATGGCACTGGCCACCGTCGTCCGTTTCTGGGGCACCAGGACATTGGTCTTCCGTGACGCGGGCAGAGTCGGAACGTGGACTGGCTGAAAAAGCTTCCGGTGGTGGGGCCGTGGGTGACCCGGCTGTCGCTCACGCACGCGTGGCGGTCGTTCGAGCGGCTGGACCGGGTGCACTGGACGCGGCTGGCCGCGGCGATGACGTTCCGCAGCTTCGTCGCGCTGTTCCCGCTGCTCACGCTGGCGGCGGCGATCGGCGCGGCGGCCCTCGGCCGGGAGCGGCAGGACGCCCTCCAGAACACCCTCACCGACCAGGTGCCCGGCATCTCCGACCAGTTGGACGTCGGGGAGCTGGTGGACAACGCGGGCACCGCCGGTCTGATCGCCGGCGCCGCCCTGGTGTTCACCGGGATCAGCTGGGCCGGCGCCATGCGGGAGTGCCTGCGCGCGGTGTGGGAGCTGCCCGACGACGAGGAGAACCCCGTCCTGCGCAAGGGCAAGGACGCGGGCATCCTCGTCGGGCTCGGCGGGGCCGTCCTGGTCACCCTGGCCGCCTCCGCCGTCGCCACCGCGCTGGTCGGCCGGATCAGCGACGCCGCCGGGCTGGAGGAGGGCGGCTGGGGCGGGGTGGTCCTGCGGACCGCCGCGTTCGCCGTCGCCGCCGGCACCGACTTCCTGATCCTGCTGTACGTCCTCACCCTGCTGCCCGGCGTCCATCCGTCCCGGCGCCGGGTGACGGTCGCCGCGCTCACCGGCGCCGTCGGCATCGAACTGCTGAAGCTGCTGCTCAGCGGCTACATCCAGGGTGTGGCCGCGAAGAGCATGTACGGCGCGTTCGGCGTCCCGGTGGCGCTGCTGCTGTGGATCAACCTCACCACGAAACTCGTCCTGTTCTGCGCCGCCTGGACGGCCACCCCGAGCAGGGAGGACGAGGCCCCGCCGGTCACGGACGGGGACGGCGGCGCACCAGGTCCGGCAGCGGCCAGCGCCGGTTGACCAGGAACGCGCCGCCCGCGAGCAGCACCAGCACCCCGCCGGTGATGCCGAGCGCCACGCCCATGCCGTCGGCGCCGCCGCCCGTGTGCGCGCTCGCCACCGGCTTCGACCCGGCCACGGTGCCGCCCGCCTCACCGGGCGACGCGGACGGACCGGGCGCGGCGGTGGCCTGCGCGACGCTCCTCGGCGGCACCAGCTCGCCCACCGGCTCGACCTTGCCGGCCGCCGCGAAGCCCCAGTCCAGGAGCCGCGCGGTCTCCTTGTAGACCCCGTTCGACTCCTTCTCCTGCGGGTTCATCACGGTCACCAGCAGCACCTTGCCGTCGCGCTCGGCGACACCGGTGAAGGTCGAGCCGGCGTTGGTGGTGTTGCCGTTCTTCACCCCGGCTATGCCCTGGTAGACGGGCACGTCGTGGTCGCCGCTCAGCAGCCGGTTGGTGTTCTGGATCTCGAAGGACCCGCGGACCCGCTTGCCCTTCTTCCGCTTGGTCTCCCCGGGGAACTGCGCCCGCACCGTCGAGCTGTACTCCCGGAAGTCCTTCTTCTGCAGCCCGGAGCGGGCGATCAGGGTCAGGTCGTACGCGGAGGACACCTGGCCCGGGGCGTCGTAGCCGTCGGGGCTGACGGCGTGCGTGTCGAGGGCCTGCAGTTCCTCGGCGTGCTCGTTCATCTCCTCGACCGTCTTCTTCACGCCGCCGTTCATCGCGGACAGCACGTGCACCGCGTCGTTGCCGGAGCGCAGGAAGACGCCCAGCCACAGGTCGTGGACCGTGTAGGTCTCGTTCTCCTTGATGCCGACCATGCTGGAGTTCGGCCCGACACCGGCCATGTCCGAGGGCCGCACCCGGTACGTGGTCGTCCGCGGCCACTTCGGCAGCAGCGTGTCGGCGAACAGCATCTTCAGGGTGCTCGCCGGGGCGAGCCGCCAGTGCGCGTTGTGCGCGGCGAGCACGTCGCCGCTCTCGGCGTCCGCGACGATCCACGACCGGGCGGACAGCTCCTTCGGCAGCACCGGCACCCCGGCGGCCAGGTTCACCTGCGTCCCCGGCCTGCCGAGCCGCTCGCCGCCCACGGTCGACATCTTCGCCGGGGGAGCGGCCGACGGGGACGGCGACGGCCGGGGAGCCGCGAGGGCGGCCGGCGCGGTCAGCGCGGTGGACAGCAGGACGGCGGAGGCGACCAGCAGGGAGCGCCGGACGGTCTTCTCGGTAGCGGGCACGGTCCGCAAGGTACATGCCATGCCGGTGGACGTCCCGTCCCGGTCCCCACCCCGCGAAGGGAACCGGACACGGCGCGGCGATACTGGACGCATGAAGCTCAGCCGCCCCGTCTCCTGGTTCCTGCTCGCCTTCGGGGTGTGGAGCTGGGTCATCTGGATCACTTTCGTCAGGAACCTGGTCAAGGACAGCAGCGGGCTCGCCTTCGACGACGGGCACCCCACGGCGTACTTCTTCGTTCACCTGACGCTCGCCGTCGTCTCCTTCGTACTGGGGACGGTCGTCGGGGGCATCGGGTTGCGCGGTCTGCGCGCATTGAGCCGGACGTCACGGACGTCGTGACGCCGTAACGGGAAGCAGGGGAAGTCCGCCTCGTGGCCATCGTCTTCGTACTCGTCGCACTGCTGGTCGTCGCCGTCCTGGTGACGGGCAGCTGGTACGTGTGGCGCCGTCTGTTCCGGGACACCACAGCGGGGCCCGGCCCCGTGCGCCGCCTCGGCGCGGCGGTGATCACCGGGGGGTGGCTGCTGTTCGTCGGAGGCATGGTCGCCTCCCGCACCGAGGCGCCGTTCACCCTCCAGCGGGTGCTGGCCTGGCCGGGCTACCTGTGGCTCGTCCTCACCCTGTACCTGCTCCTGGCGCTGCTCGTCGGCGAACTGGTCCGCCCGGTGCTCCGCAGGGTCCTGGAGCGGAGGGCGGCGAAGCGGGCGCCGGCGCCCACGCCGACCCGCGACCTGATACCGGCGGGTCGGAACACGGGTGCGACCCCGGAACCGGCCGAGGGCCCGGAGACGACGGCCCCGGCGCAGGCCGTCCCCGCGGAAGGCGGCTCGGCGAAGAGCGGTACGGCGGAGAACGGTTCGGCGGCGGGCGGATCGACGGCTGCCGGCGCCGCGGGGCCGGGCGCCGGCCCCTCCCGCCGGCTGTTCGTCTCCCGCGTCGTCGGCGGAGCCGCCGCCGCGGCGGCGGTCGGCACCGTCGGGTACGGGACGTACGGCGTCCTGCGCGGGCCGAAGGTCAAGAGGGTCACCGTGCCGCTGGCCAAGCTGCCGCGTGCCGCGCACGGTTACCGCATCGCCGTGGTCAGCGACGTCCACCTGGGCCCGGTGCTCGGGCGCGGCTTCGCGCAGAAGGTCGTCGACACCGTCAACGCGACGCAGCCCGACCTGATCGCCGTCGTCGGCGACCTGGTGGACGGCAGCGTGCAGGACCTCGGTCCGGCGGCCGCCCCGCTGGCCCAGCTGACGGCGCGTCACGGCTCCTTCTTCGTCACCGGCAACCACGAGTACTTCTCCGGCGCCGAGCAGTGGGTCGAGGAGGTCCGCCGGCTCGGCCTGAACCCGCTGGAGAACGCCCGCACGGAGCTGCCCCACTTCGACCTCGCGGGCGTGAACGACGTGGCAGGCGAGGACGAGGGCCAGGGACCGGACTTCGCCCGCGCCCTCGGCGACCGGGACCGCGAACGGGCCTGCGTGCTGCTCGCCCACCAGCCGGTGCAGATCCACGAGGCCGTGGACCACGGCGTGGACCTCCAGCTCTCGGGTCACACCCACGGCGGCCAGCTCTGGCCGGCCAGCCTGATCGCGGGCGCCGCGAACCCGACCCTGGCGGGCCTCGACCGGTACGGCGACACGCAGCTCTACGTCAGCCGGGGCGCCGGCGCGTGGGGACCGCCCACCCGGGTGGGGGCGCCGTCGGACATCACGGTGATCGAGCTGGCCTCCCGCCAGGCGTGACCACGCCGTGCACGGCCGCGTCCGCGCCCCCGAGGGCGAGCCGGTGCGGGGCGCGGCCGTCACGCCGCTCGCGCCCGGCGGCCGTCAGGGGACCGGGGGTGTCCCTCGCCGGCGGGGCGTAGTACGTCGTGGCCGTCCCGCCGCCGGGCGCCTGTCCGCCCGCGGTGACGGCCTCGCCGTGCGGGGCGCGGGCGGCGCGTGTGGCCGTGGGGGACGGTCCGCACGTGCACGACGCGGAGCTGACGCCCGGCGGGGCGGACGGCCGTCAGCCGGCGCCGTCGGGGCGTCCGCCGGAGGCGGGCGTCCCCTCGCCGTCGTCCTGCGCGTCCTGCCCGCGCACGTCCCGCCGGCCGGGGTCCTTCCGGCCGGCGGGGTCGGGCAGTGCCCGCGTCATCCCGGGCAGGAACTCCGTGAACAGCTCGTGCACGTCCCGCACCAGCGGCCGCAGCACCCGGAACCGGGCCAGGGCGACGCCCCGCGCGGTGAGCCGGGCGCCCCGCTCGGCGAGCCGGTAGCTGCGCTCGCGGCCCTCGGTGCGGTCGAAGATCCAGTACAGGCACAGTCCCATCTGGGACAGCCACATCAACTCGGGCAGGATGTCCCGCAGTTCCTCGGGCACCTTGGTCCTCGTCCCGGCCAGCACGGCCCGGTGCACGCTGATCGCCTCCTCGCGCGCGTGCTCCGACTCCGGCGAGAAGGGGCTGAGCGGGCTGTCCGGGTCGGCGGCGTTCTTGAAGAACTGCACCGCGAACTCGTGGTACGGCGTGGCGATGTCCAGCCACGCCTTCAGCACCCCGGCGAGGCGCGCCTCCAGGTCGGTCTCCCGGGCGAGGATCTCCCGGACCGCCACCTGGTGCTCGGCGGCGATCCGGTCGTAGAACCCCTGGATCAGGTGTTCCTTGCCCTCGAAGTAGTAGTACGCGTTGCCGACGGAGACCCCGGCCTCCTTGGCGATCGCCCGCATGGTGGTCCGGTCGTAGCCGCGCTCCTGGAACAGCCGCATGGCCGTCTCCAGGATCAGGGCGCGGGTCTGCTCGGACTTGCTGAGGGGGGCGCCGGGGGCGGGGCCGTCGTTCTTCGCGGACACGGGAACAGAGCCTAACGCCCGCCGTGCGCGGCCTACGGGGCGGCGCAGGCGTCGGAGTCGCAGCCCGGCGGGGTGTAGTGCCAGCCGTCGCGCGGGTCGTACGCCCATCCGTCGCCCCGGCGGTACACGCCGCCGCCCCGCGAGGCGGTCGCGCCGCGCCACCTGGCGGCGGCCAGCACGGCGCCCTTGGCGAACCGCATCCCGGAGGGGGTGCTCAGCCGGTGCGCCAGCCGCCGGTGCTCGCGCAGCGCCCACAGGGTGACGATCCAGGCGGCGGCGCCCCGGTACACCTGGCCGCCGTCCCCGACCACGGTGATCTCGGACAGGGCGGACCGGTGGTCGAGGCCGGGGAAGCGGTCCCGGGCGGCCGGCGACCCCGCGGGCACGAACGTGAGGGGGACGAGCTGGGGCCGCTTCACCAGCCAGTCCCGGACGAACACGCACAGCGGGCAGTCCGCGTCGTACAGCACGGTCAGCCCGCGGACCGGGACGCGGCGCGCGTCCCGGTCCCCGTGCACCGGCGCGGCGCTCACGCCTGCGCCGCCGGGGCGGTCCAGCCCTGCGGGGGCACCGGCGGGTTCTGCTCCCGCTCCATCACCCGGCGCCGCCGGATCCTGTTCAGCACGTACACGTTGGCCAGGTGCATCACGCCCAGGACCAGCAGCACCACGCCCAGCTTGGCGGAGAGCGCCTCGAAGACGCCGCGGGTGTCGGTGACGGTGCCGTCGTCGCTCAGGTAGAGGGCGACGAAGCCGAGGTTCACCAGGTAGAAGCCGACCACCAGGAGGTGGTTGACGGCGTCCGCGAGCTTCTCGTCGCCGTGCAGCACGTCGGCGAGGAAGATCCGGCCGTTCCGGCTGAGCGTGCGGGCCACCCAGACGGTCAGTCCGATGCTGACGACCAGGTAGATGACGTAGGCGATGACGGTGCGGTCCATGCCCCACCCCTTCTTGAACGCGTTCAAAACGCTGACGGGACGACTGTAGCGCCTTTTTTTGAACATGTTCAACTCACGTGCGCGGGCCGCCCGGTGTCGTGTCCCGGCACCAGGGCGGCGCGGCCCCTGGTGCGGACGCACCAGGCGAGGACGGTGGCGGGCGACGATGCCCGCGGGGGCCGCCGGACGGAACCGTGGGAGGTGTTCACCCGGCCCCTACGAGAACGGGACGTCCATGTCCGGCACCCTGCTCCCGCCGCCGCGTCTACGGCGGCCCGCGATCGCCGCCCTCGGGGTGCTGGCGCTCGCCCTCGGCGCGCTCCAGTCCGTGGTGGAACCCGCCCTCCCGCTGCTCCAGCGCGAGCTGGGGCTCGGCCCCTCCGAGGGCGCGCTGGTCGCCAACACGCTGCTCGTCACCGGCGCGGTCCTCACCCCGGTCGCCGGGAAGCTCGGCGACCGCTACGGCGGCAAACGCGTCCTGATGCGGCTGATGGCCGTGGTCGCCGCCGGCGGACTGCTGGCCGGACTGGCCCCCGGGCTGCCCGTGCTGCTGCTCGGCCAGATCCTCCAGGGCGCCATGGTCGGCGTGCTGCCCCTGTCCTTCATCCTGGTCCGCGCCCATCTGCCGGCCGGACGCACCCAGGCGGCGATCGGCGTGGTCATCGCGCTCTTCACCGGCGGCGGCATGGTGGGCATGCTCGGCGCCGGGCTGATCGCGGAGCACCTCTCCTGGCACTGGATGTTCGTGCTGCCCACCCTCGCGGTCGTCGCGGCGACCGTCTCCGTGGCCCGGCTGATGCCGTCCGACGCGCCGGTCCGGCACGACGAGAGCATCGACTGGCCCGGCGTGGTCCTGCTGAGCGCCACCCTGCTCGCCTTCATGCTCGGGCTCATGCTGCTGACCGACGGCGGGCTGCCGCCCCTCGCCGCGGGCGCCCTGCTGACGCTCGTGGCCGTCCTCGCCGCCGCCTGGGTCCGCGTCGAGCGCCGGGCCGTCTCCCCGATGGTCGACCTGCGCATGCTCGCCCGGCCCGCGATGTGGCAGGCGTGCCTGCTCACCCTGCTCGTCACCACCACCCTCGGGATGGTCATCCTGCTGCTGCCGCAGCTCCTCGCCCTCTCGGGCGACGGCTACGGCTTCGGCGCCAGCACCACCGGCATCGGCCTCTACCTGCTGCCCGGCGCGGTCGCCGGGGCCGTGAGCGACGCGGTCGGCGGGGTCGCGGCCCGGCGGTTCGGCGCCCGCGCCGTGGTCGCCGTGGCCGCCCTCGCCACCGCCGCCGCCATGTTCGCCCTCGCGGCCCGGCACGACGCCGCCTGGCAGCTCGCCCTCGCCAAGACGCTGACCGCGTTCGCCGCGGGCATCGCCACCACCGCGCTGCTGGCCGGCGCCGCCACCGCCGTCGACCCCGGGGACACGGGCATCGCCACCAGCCTGCTCGTGGTCACGCGGGTGATCGGCCTCCTCGTGGGCAGCCAGATCGCGGGCGCGCTGCTCGACGCCGGCATCGACCCCGGCACGGGCCTGCCCGCCGAGGCGGCCTTCACCACCGGCTTCGCCGTCACCGGCGTCACCGCCGCGCTCGGCCTGCTGCTCGTGCGCGCCACGAGGGGCGCGCGTGCCGCCGCATCGCCGGAAACCGCCGAGCCCGCGCACACCCCCACGAAGGAAGGGACCCGTTCATGACCTCCCCGCGCACCGTCCTGATCTCCGGAGCCAGCGTCTCCGGACCCGCCCTCGCGTACTGGCTGCACCGGGCCGGGTTCGCGGTCACCGTCGTGGAGAAGGCCGGCGCCCCGCGCGGCGGCGGCTACCCCGTCGACATCCGCGGCACGGCGACGGAGGTGGTCCGGCGGATGGGCCTGTGGCCGCGGCTGCGCCAGGCGCATGTCGCCCCGAGGCGCGCCACCTTCCTCGACGCCGCCGGCCGCACCGTCGCCTCGCTCCGGGCCCGCGCCGACGAAGGGGAACCCCGCGACCTGGAGATACGGCGGGGCGACCTCGCCGACGCCCTGCACGGGCTGGTCCGCGACGACGTGGAGTTCGTCTTCGGCGACTCCGTCTCCGCCTTCGACCCGGCCGCGCACGGCGTCGACGTCACCTTCCGCAGCGGGCGGCAGGGCACGTACGACCTGGTGATCGGCGCCGACGGCGTGCACTCCGCGACCCGGGCCGCCCTGTTCGGCCCCGAGGACCGCTACCACCACTACCTCGGCCATTGCTTCGCCCTCTTCACCCTGCCGGACCCCGCGGGCCTCGACCGGGAACTCGTGCTGTGGAACACCCCGGGGAAGGCCGCCGCCCTCTACGCCACCGGGGACGGAGCCGAGGTGCACGGCTTCCTCACCTTCCACCGTCCGGAACCCCCGCGCGCCGCCCTCCGCGCCCCGGACGCCCAACGGGAGCTGGTGGCCCAGGTGTTCGCGGGCGAGGGCTGGGAGATCCCCCGCATGGTGGCGGCCCTGCGCGAGGCCGGCGACCTGTTCTTCGACACGGCGGGGCAGATCCGCATGCCCCGCTGGACGAGCGGCCGCGCCGCCCTCGTCGGCGACGCCGCCCACGCGCCGTCGTTCCTCACCGGCCAGGGCACCAGCCTCGCGCTGTCCGGCGCGTACGTGCTCGCCCGGGCCCTGGCCGCCCACCGGGACCACGCGGCCGCCTTCGCCGCCTACGAGGACCGCATGCGCCCGTACGTGACGGCCAACCAGGCGCTGGTCGACGAGGGCGGCGCCACGCTCTTCCCCGTCACCGCCCACGCCCTCGAGCAGCGCGACGCGCGGCTGCGCGCCCTGGACGCCCTGCCCCCGGCACGGTCCCGGCCGGCCCACACCGCGCTCACGCTGCCTCACGACGACGGCTGCCCGGAGCCGTCCTCCGGGGCGACCCGCGCCAGGCCGGTGCGGTAGGCGATGACGACGAGCTGCGCGCGGTCGCGGGCCTCCAGCTTCGTCATCGCGCGCTGCACATGGGCGCGCACCGTGAACGGACTGAGGACCATCCGCTCGGCGATCTCCTGGTTGGACAGGCCGGTCGCCACCAGCGCCACCATCTCCCGTTCGCGCGGGGTGAGCACGTCCAGCCGGCCGGCGTCCTGCGGCGGGGCGCCGGCCGGCACGGCCAGGAACCGGGCGACCAGGGAGCGGGTCGCGGCCGGGGACAGCAGCGTCTCGCCCTCGGCGACCGTCCGCACGGCGTCCGCCAGTTCCTCGGCCCCGATGCCCTTGCCGACGAAGCCGGCGGCGCCCGCGCGCAGCGCCCGCGCCACGTTCTCGTCCGTCTCGTACGTGGTGAGGATCAGCACGCGGGTGGCCCGCAGCTCCGGGTCCGCGCAGATCTCCGTGGTGGCGGCGAGCCCGTCCGTCCCGGGCATCCGGACGTCCATCACCACGACGTCCGGGCGCAGTGCGCGGGTGAGCCGCACCGCCTCCCGGCCGTCGCCCGCCTCGCCCACCACGGTGATGTCGTCGGTGCTCTCCAGCAGCAGCCGGAACGCGCCGCGCAGCAGCGCCTGGTCGTCGGCGAGCAGCACCCTCAGCGTCATGTCGTCCCCCCGGCCGTGCCCGGCCGTCCCTCGTCCGTCGCTCCGGGCATCCGCCCCTCCCCACCGGTCGTCGCCGTCTCGCGGGCGGGCGGCAGGGGCAGCCGGGCGGTCACCAGGAAGCCCCCCTCCGGGCGCGGGCCCGCGGTCAGCTCCCCGCCCACCGCGGCGGCGCGCTCCCGCATCCCGATCAGCCCGTACCCGGGCGCCCGCTCCGACAGGACGGGCGGCCCGCCCGGAGCGCCCCCGTCGTCGGAGACGGTGACGGTCAGCCGTCCGCCGCCCCAGTCGAGCCCCACCCGGGCGCCGCGCCCCGCGGCGTGCTTGGTCACGTTGGTCAGCGCCTCCTGCACGATCCGGTACGCCGTGAGGTCCACGCCCGGCGGCAGCGCCCGCGCCCGGCCCTCCTCACGCACCTCCACCTCCAGTCCCGCCCGCCGGAACGATTCCAGGAGGTCCGGCAGCCGCTCCAGACCGGGCGCCGGACCCTCGGACGTCTCCGCTTCCCCGTCCCCGGACTGCCGCAGCAGGCCGACCGTGGCCCGCAGTTCGTCCAGGGCGTGCCCGGTGGTCTCCACGAGCTCGCACAGGCTGACACGGGTCTGCTCCGGGCGGCTGTCGAAGAAGTGGGCGGCGACCGTGGCCTGCGCGTTGGCCAGGGTGATCTGGTGCGCCACCAGGTCGTGCAGCTCCCGCGCGATGCGCACCCGCTCCTCCGCGACCCGCCGCCGCGCCTCCAGCTCCCTGCTCTCCTCGGCCCGCCGCGCCCGCTCCTCCACGGCCGCCAGATACGCCCGCCGGGTCCGCACCGTGTGCCCGGCCAGCCCCGCCACCAGCGGGGCCGCCGCCACCGACCCCATGCGGCTCGCGTCCTGCCAGGAGAGGTCCCCGGACAGCGGGACGGACCCGGCCAGCAGCGCCACGGCGGCCAGCGTCACCGCGCCCGCGGCGCGCCGTTCGCCGGGCAGGCCGAGTGCGCAGGCGTAGGCGGCGACCAGGGCGGGTGCGATCACGGGCGGGCTGAGCACCAGGCCGAGGGGCTGCGCCGCCAGCCCGGCCGCGGTGGTGACCGCCAGCACGGCCGGAGGACGCCGGTGGCGCGCCGGGAGCACGGCGCAGGAGACCAGGGCGAGCAGACAGGCGGTGAGGGGCGGCGCGGTCAGGGTGTCCTCGACCCGCACGGTCCCGCCGAGCAGGCAGATCACGAACGCGGCCGCCGCGACCGCGGCCTCCCGCCCGCGTCCGGCCCGCGGCGCCGCCGTCCTCGTCCCGGCGTCCGGCTTCGGCAGCGTGCGGCCGGGGACAGGGGGCCGGGTCAGAGGTGAGCGCATGCTTCCACCCTCCGTTCCCGCCCCGGTCCGGGCATCGTCCTTCGGGACGGTCCCGTCTGGTGCGTACGCACCAGACGGACGCCCGCCCTGGTGCCTGCGCAGTACGCACGCCCGAGGGCCCCGTCTCCGGCGTGGAGAGGGGCCCTCGGGACCTGCGGCGGGGCGCCTCAGTAGCGGCGCGTGATGAGCGCGCGCTTCACCTCGGCGATCGCCTTGGTGACCTCGATGCCACGCGGGCAGGCGTCCGTGCAGTTGAAGGTCGTGCGGCAACGCCACACACCGTCACGGTCGTTGAGGATCTCCAGGCGCTGCTCGCCGGCCTCGTCACGCGAGTCGAAGATGAAGCGGTGCGCGTTGACGATCGCGGCCGGGCCGAAGTACTGGCCGTCGTTCCAGAACACCGGGCACGACGTGGTGCACGCGGCGCACAGGATGCACTTGGTCGTGTCGTCGAAGCGCTCGCGGTCCTCGGCGGACTGCAGCCGCTCACGCGTCGGCTCGTTGGTGTCCTTCGTGATCAGGAAGGGCATCACGTCCCGGTACGCCTGGAAGAACGGCTCCATGTCCACGACCAGGTCCTTGAGGACCGTCAGGCCCTTTATGGCCTCGATCGTGATCGGCTTCTCGGGGTTGATGTCCTTGATCAGCGTCTTGCACGCCAGGCGGTTCTTGCCGTTGATCCGCATGGCGTCGGAGCCGCAGATGCCGTGGGCGCAGGAGCGGCGGAAGGTCAGCGTGCCGTCCAGGTCCCACTTGATCTTGTGCAGACCGTCGAGGACGCGCTCCTTGGGGTCGATCTCCAGCTGGAAGTCTTCCCAGGTCGCCTCCGCCGAGACCTCCGGGTTGAACCGGCGGATCCGGAAGGTGACGGTGATGTAGGGGGAGTCGGCGAAGCCGGGCTCGGGGGAGCCGGCCGCGTCCGCCTTGTCCAGTACGGGGGTAGCCATCAGTACTTACGCTCCATCGGCTGGTAGCGGGTCTGGACGACCGGCTTGTAGTCCAGACGGACGGTCTCGGTGCCGTCGGCGCCGACCTCGCGGTACGCCATCGTGTGGCGCATGAAGTTGACGTCGTCGCGGTTCGGGTAGTCCTCGCGGTAGTGACCGCCGCGGGACTCCTTGCGGGCCAGCGCGGAGACGGCCATGACCTCGGCCAGGTCCAGCAGGTTGCCCAGCTCGACGGCCTCCAGCAGGTCGGTGTTGAACCGCTTGCCCTTGTCCTGGATGGCGACGTTCTTGTAGCGCTCGCGCAGCTCGGCGATCTTCTCGACCGCCGTCTTGATGGTCTGCTCGGTGCGGAACACCATGACGTTGGCGTCCATGGTCTCCTGCAGCTCGCGGCGCAGCTCGGCCACCCGCTCCTTGCCGGTGGAGGAACGCAGCCGCTCGATCTGCCCGACCACGAAGGACTCCGGGTCCTCCGGCAGCTCGACGAAGTCGGCGGTCTGCGCGTACTCCGCCGCCGCGATGCCGGCCCGCTTGCCGAACACGTTGATGTCCAGCAGCGAGTTGGTGCCCAGGCGGTTGGCGCCGTGCACCGACACGCAGGCCACCTCGCCGGCCGCGTACAGGCCGGGCACGACCGTGGTGTTGTCCGCGAGGACCTCACCCTTGACGTTGGTCGGGATGCCGCCCATCGCGTAGTGCGCGGTGGGCTGGATCGGGATCGGGTCCGTGTAGGGCTCGATGCCGAGGTAGGTCCGCGCGAACTCGGTGATGTCGGGCAGCTTGGCGTCCAGCTGCTCCGGCGGCAGGTGCGTGAGGTCCAGGTAGACGTGGTCGCCCTCGGGACCGCAGCCGCGGCCCTCGCGGATCTCCGTGTAGATGGAGCGGGAGACGACGTCGCGGGAGGCGAGGTCCTTCATGACGGGCGCGTACTTCTCCATGAAGCGCTCGCCGTCCTTGTTGCGCAGGATGCCGCCCTCACCGCGGGCGCCCTCCGTGAGCAGGATGCCCATGCGCCAGATGCCGGTCGGGTGGAACTGGAAGAACTCCATGTCCTCCAGCGGCAGCCCGCGCCGGTAGACGGCGGCCTGGCCGTCACCGGTCAGGGTGTGCGCGTTGGACGTCACCTTGAAGAACTTGCCGGTGCCGCCGGACGCGTAGATCACGGACTTCGCCTGGAAGATGTGGATCTCGCCGGTCGCCAGCTCGTACGCCACGACACCGGCCGACTTCTTGACGCCGTCGACCTCGGTGATCAGCTGGTCCAGGACGTAGAACTCGTTGAAGAACTCCACGCCCTCCTTGACGCAGTTCTGGTACAGCGTCTGGAGGATCATGTGGCCGGTGCGGTCCGCGGCGTAGCAGGACCGGCGGACCGGGGCCTCGCCGTGGTTGCGGGAGTGACCGCCGAAGCGGCGCTGGTCGATGGTGCCGTTCGGGGTGCGGTTGAACGGCAGGCCCATCTTCTCCAGGTCGAGGACGGAGTCGATGGCCTCCTTCGCCAGGATCTCGGCGGCGTCCTGGTCGACCAGGTAGTCACCGCCCTTGACCGTGTCGAAGGTGTGCCACTCCCAGTTGTCCTCCTCCACGTTGGCCAGCGCGGCGGCCATGCCGCCCTGCGCGGCGCCCGTGTGGGAGCGGGTGGGGTAGAGCTTGGTCAGCACGGCGGTGCGGCTGCGCTTGGTCGCCTCGATGGCGGCCCGCATACCGGCGCCACCGGCGCCGACGATGACGGTGTCGTACTTGTGGATCTTCATGATTCTCGCAGCCCCGTGCCTAGCGGATGTTCGGGTCGAAGGTGAAGATCACCAGCGTGCCCAGCAGGATGGTGAACACCGTGGCCGTGTAGAGCAGGCCCTTCAGCCACAGGCGGGTGCTCGGCCGCTCGGCGTAGTCGTTGATGACCGTGCGCAGGCCGTTGGCGCCGTGCAGCATCGCCAGCCACAGCATCAGCAGGTCCCAGACCTGCCAGAAGGGGCTCGCCCAGCGGCCCGCCACGAAGGCGAAGCCGATCTTGGACACACCGCCGTCCAGCACCAGCTGGATCAGCAGGTGGCCGATGACCAGCACGACCAGGACGACACCGGACAGGCGCATGAACAGCCACGCGGCCAGCTCGAAGTTGCCGCCGGTGCTCTTCGGGCTCTTCTTGGTCCGCTTGCGCGGGGGCTCGATGACCGGCGCCGGGTTGTCGACGGAGTACAGCGAGCCGCCCTCGACGGGGCCGACGCCCGAGGCGGAGGTTTCAGTGGTGGACATCAGCGTCAGCTCCCGAACAGTTCACGAGCGGCGTGGCCGAGGACGGGGTAGATCGCCCCGAGCATCAGCACGGTCCACAGGGCGACGACGGTCCAGAGCATCTGCTTCTGGTACCGGGCGCCCTTGATCCAGAAGTCGACGGCGATGACGCGCAGACCGTTGAGCGCGTGGAAGAGGATGGCGGCCACCAGGCCGTACTCCAGCAGCGCGACGATCGGCGTCTTGTACGTGGCCACGACGGTGTCGTAGGCCTCCGGGGACACGCGCACGAGGGCGGTGTCCAGCACGTGAACGAACAGGAAGAAGAAAATGAGGACGCCGGTGACTCGGTGAGCCACCCAGGACCACATTCCTTCCCGGCCGCGGTACAGCGTTCCAGCCGGCACGGAAATTTCCTCCGGGAGCGGGGATCGGGGCCGCGCCGGCTTTCCTTGTCGGTCGGGCCCGGCCGGGTACGGTCCACCGGCCCCCAGCATGGTAGCGACGGTTGCCCGCGGCGCTTACGGAGGGGCCTGTTTGTGTGATCAAACTTGCACTCGAAGGGGGGTGCGAGCGGGGTCGGGCGGCCGCCCCGGGCGGGGGGAGTGCGGTGAATTGCCGGGTGTGGTCGCCGGGGCCGCTCGCGCCTGCGCCGCGGAGCCGCGCATCGTCACGGCCCCGTGCCCCCGGCCAGCTTCCCCAGCCGCTCCCTGGCGAGGAGGCGGAGCTGCTCCTTGGTGATCTGGTGTTCGTCCTCCGGATCGTTCGCCAATCGTGACCGGATGCTGTCGAGGACGCGGTCCAGGGTCTCGTTCGCGGGGACGCCGTCCAGGCAGAGGACGAAGACGTGGCCGAACCTGGCCTCGTAGGCCGCGTGGGCGGCGTTCAGGGCGGTGTGGGCGGCCGAGTAGGCGTCCTCGGGGAGGACGGGGAGGGGCTCGGAGGCCAGGGCCTCGGCGATCTCCTCGGGGGAGAGGTCGTACGTCGCCTCGTCCGCGGCCGCCAGGAGGGACGCCGGGTCGGGGTAGGGGCGGTGGCCGGCCAGCAGCCGGGCCCAGCGGGGGCTGTGCAGGCAGGACAGCAGGGCGCGCTCGGCGTCGGGCCCGGGAGCGTCGTTGAACCGCTCGAGCGGGGACGGGGCGCCGGGCGCGCCGCGGGACTGTCCGGGTATGGCGACTCGGCCGGGGAGGTCTGGGAGTCGGTGCGCAGGCAGCGTGGGTCCTCGTGGGCGTGATGTGTGTGTCGTTGGCAGATGCTGTGAGAGTTGTGACGTCACGTTATCGAGTGAGTCCGGGACGTGTCCGATCGGTGCCCCCATTTCACCCGCACGGCAGAGTTTGGGGACGGTCCATGGGCGGTCCTCACCCGAACGGGTCGTACGTTGGCAGGGTGAGTCGGC
This sequence comes from Streptomyces sp. NPDC096105, assembly GCF_044763335.1. Taxonomy (NCBI): domain Bacteria; kingdom Bacillati; phylum Actinomycetota; class Actinomycetes; order Kitasatosporales; family Streptomycetaceae; genus Streptomyces; species Streptomyces sp. NPDC096105. The sequence goes on along the minus strand of NZ_JBIWGC010000014.1, from coordinate 1,833 downwards.
ACAGGCACAGGCGGCACGGTCAGCGCAGGCGGCGTCCCGGGGCGGAGGCGACGGCGAGACGACGGCGGGTCCTGGCCGTCGCGGTGGCCGCGGGGGCGGTGGTGGTCGCCTCCGGTGTGGGGCTGGGGCTGTGGGCCTCGGGGGACGACGGCGCGTCCGGCGGCCCGGCGGCCGCCCCGTCGTCGCCGTCGCCGAGTCCCACCCGCAGCTATCCGCTGTCCGAGGCGCCGCGGACCATACCCGCCGTGCGTGAGCACACGGCGGAGCGCGGGCCCGGGTGGCGGCCGGCCCCCGGGCACCGGGTGGTCGTGTCCGACCCGGCGCTGGCCGACGAGGGCCGGCTGACGGCCCGCGAGCTGGGGCTGGCGTACGCGGGCGAGCGCGGCGACGAGCGGCCCGGCGACGTGCGCCTGGAGCTGAACCGGGACGCGGGCGCGAACCCGGAGTCGTACACCCTGACCGTGCGCGGCGGACGGGTCACCGTCAGCGGGCCGGGCGAGGCGGGCGTCTTCTACGGCACCCGCACCCTCAAGCAGGAGATACGCGGGGCCGGCGCCGCACCCGAGGGCGTGGTGCGGGACGCGCCGGCCAAGCCGCGGCGCGGCATGATGCTGGACATCGCGCGCAAGCACTACAGCGCCGGCTGGATAGAGGACCGCATACGCGAGCTGGGCGACCTGAAGTACAACGAGATCGGCCTGCACTTCTCCGACGACCAGGGCTTCCGCATCGAGTCCGACTCGCACCCGGAGATCGTCTCGGAGGAGCATCTCACCAAGGCGCAGGTCCGGAGGATCGTCGAGCTGGCGGAGAGCCGGCACATCACCGTCGTCCCCGAGATCGACTCGCCCGGACACCTCGGCGCCGTCCTCGACGCCCACCCCGACCTCCAGCTGCGCAGGGCGGACGGCGAGGCGGTGCGCGGCGCCATCGACATCGCGAACCCGGAAGCCGCCGAGATCGTCGACGACCTGCTGGAGGAGTACGTGGACCTCTTCCCCGGCGACCAGTGGCACCTCGGCGGCGACGAGTACCAGGCCCTCGTCGTGTCCGACCCCGAGGCGTCCTTCCCCGGCCTCGCCGCCGCGGCCCGCGAGAAGTACGGCTCCGGCGCCACCGTCGAGGACCTGACCACGGGCTGGCTCAACGACCGCGCCGCCACCGTCCGCGCCCACGGCCGCGTCCCCCGTGCCTGGAACGACGGCTTCTTCCGCGACGGGTCCGTGCGGGCCGGCAAGGACATCCGGGCCGCCTACTGGACCGGCAAGGAGATCGGCGCGCGCAAGCCCGCCGAGTACCTGGCCGAGGGCCGCGAGGTGATCAACTACAACGACGAGTTCCTCTACTACGTCCTCGGCGAGCCGCTCACCTTCGTCTACCCGACCGGCGAGCGGATCTACGAGCAGTGGACGCCACGGGTGCTGCGCGGCACCGACCCCGTCCCCGCGCGGTACGACCGGCAGATCCTCGGCGGGTCCTTCGCCGTCTGGGGCGACCTGCCCCGCTCCCAGACCGAGGAGCAGGTCGCGCAGGGCATCCGGATGCCGCTGCGGGCCCTCGCCCAGAAGCTGTGGGACGCGGGTGAACCCGAGCTGTCGTGGACCGAGTTCCGCACCCTGGCGGACCGGCTGGGCTGACGGATCGCCGCGAACGCCTGCGAGGCCCCGCACGGCTGTGGTGATGTTCTGGACGAGCCGACGGCCCGGCGCGCCGGGCCGGGAGACGACATGCGGGGGGGGCCTCTATGTCTTTCGTCAAGGCGCCCCTGTCGGGGTTGGGGTGATTTGGTCTTGCTGGGGTCATGCGGCGAGTTCGACGTTCGCGGGCGTGCGG